>JBEAUN010000083.1:0-3064 GCA_041161415.1 Pseudomonadota bacterium
CCGGCACGAGCGCCGATGCGGCGCTCAAGCAAGCACTCGACATTCTTTTCAATCACCCGAATGTTGGCCCCTTCATCGGCAAGCAACTGATTCAGCGGCTGGTGAAGAGCAACCCGAGCCCAGCCTATGTGGCCCGCGTCACAACCGCCTTCAATAGCGGTAAATTCGGGCGATTCGGCACGGGCAAGCGCGGCGACATGCAAGCGGTGATCAGTGCCATCTTGCTCGACGCCGAGGCTCGGACAGCGATCGGTACAACGGGCGACAAACTGCGCGAACCGGTGTTGCGCCTCACTCAATGGGCGCGCGCTTTCAAGCTCAGCAGCCCCAGCGGAAAATGGCGAATCGGCAACCTTGCTTCCAAATCCAATGGCTTGGGTCAGGCTGCGATGCGCTCCCCGTCGGTATTCAATTTTTTCCGCCCTGGCTATGTGCCGCCAAGCAGCCGGCTTGCAAAAGCCAACCTGGTCGCGCCGGAATTTCAGATCACCGATGACGTGAGCGTCGCGGGGTATGTGAATTTCCTGCAAAACGTCGTCCCCACCGGTCTTCGCGAAATGGGCTCGAATGCCTTCTGCAAGGCGGATTATTCGCCTTACGCTCCCCTTGCCGAAACGCCGGATAAACTCGCTTCCAAAGTGAATCTGAATCTCACCGGGGGGCGTTTGTCAGTAGCCCGCGAGATGCTGATCGCGGATGCCATATCGAAAATTCCCGCCACGAATGAGGATGGAAAGCTCAAACGCGTTCATGCCGCTGTGATGCTGGTCATGGCGTCCTCAGAATTCCTCGTGCTTAATTGATCGGAGCGCACCCCATGACAACCCATTCCTCACGCCGCGAATTTTTGAAACGCGCATCCGCCCTTGGCGCCACAGGCGTGGCCGCCCCGATGGCGCTTAATATGGCCAGTATCAGCAGTGTTGCTGCAGCCAATGCCACCGACTACAAGGCGCTGGTGTGCGTGTTTTTGTATGGCGGCAATGACTACGCCAATACTGTCATCCCCTACGACCTGGATAATTTCAACAGCTACAAAACACTGCGCCCTGTGCTCCATATTCCGCGCGCCGACATGGCCGGCTCGGTGCTCAATGCCAGCAATCCTCTGGCCGGCCGCCAATATGCACTGTCGCCGTCGCTCAAGTCTTTGGCGAAAATCTTCAACACCGACAAAAAGCTCGCGGTGCTGGCGAACGTCGGTACGCTGATCGAGCCCACCACCAAGACCCAATTGTTGAACCGCAGTGTGAAGCTGCCGCCGAAGATCGCTTCGCATAACGACCAGCAAAGCTTCTGGCAGGCCATCGGTGTTGAAGGCGCCAGCACCGGTTGGGGTGGGCGCATGGGGGATATCTTGATGGCGCAAAATCCCTACAGCAGCCTCACTTGCATCAGCCCGAATGGCAATTCGGTGTTTCTCGCGGGCAAGAAAGTCGTTCAGTACCAATCCTCACTGACCGGCGCGGTGGCCATCAATGGCATCAAGACACCGCTGTTCGGCTCGCGCGATTGTTCCAATGCGTTGCTGAGCCTGCTCACCGGAGCGCAACCCAGCAGCATGGGGAACGATCTTGCCGATCTTTGCAATCGTGCAATCAATAACGAAATTCTGTTCAACACCGCGATCAAGAATAGCGGCAATCTGGATTTTTCCAACTGGCCTGTCGAGGGCGTGAACGCGCTTGCCGATCAGCTCAGGCTGGTGCTCAAAGCCATCAATGCGGGTATCGGCGCGGGCAATCGCCGACAAGTGTTCCTGGTGGGCATGGGCGGCTTTGATACGCACGATGGACTGGATGATAAACACCCGCAACTGCTCCAGGCCGTGGCCGATGCCATGTCAGCGTTCTACGACAGCACCGTGGATATGGGCATCGCCGACAAGGTCACCACTTTCACTGGCTCTGATTTCGGCCGCAGCTGGGGCAATAATGACGGCTCCGACCACGGCTGGGGGAGCTATCACTTCGTGATGGGCGGGGCGGTGAAGGGCGGTCAAATCTTTGGCACCCCACCTGCAGTGGCCAACGGTGGCCCGGATGATTTTGGCCAGGGCCGCCTCATTCCCACCACCTCTGTCGACCAAGTGGCCGCCACGCTGGGCAAATGGATGGGGCTCTCCGACAACGAATTGTTGGATGTACTGCCGAATCTGAAAAACTTCACCACGCGCAACATGGGCTTCATGGCTTAAGCGCGGAGGCGCATAGCCTGGAACGCTTCCCCGCTCGCGGGGGCGCGTTTCAGGCATGCGCGCCGGTGACAAAACCGGCGGCGCACCGCTTCCGCAAGGATGCGTGTCTTTCTAGAAATCACCAAACCGCGCCGCGAAGGCCGAAAGCGCAGCAGGCCCCGCGGTTTCAGTGCGCAGCACACGCGGGCCCAGTGACAGCGGCAGGCATCCTGCCGCTTTGCCCGCGGCGAGCTCGGCGTCGCTCCAGCCGCCCTCCGGGCCAATGAAAAGGGCGATAGCGCCAGTGGGCGCTTCCATCATCGAGGGCCGCAAGCTCGCGCCGGGCGCGAGCATGTAACGGTGCGGGGCTTTGCATTCAGCCAATGCCGTGGCCAGCGGCATCACCTCGCTCACCTGTGGCACACGATTACGCCCGCACTGCTCGCAGGCTGACACCGCCACGCCGCGCCAGTGCGCCACGCGTTTTGCCGCCCGCTCACCGGTGAGCTTCATCACGCAACGCAGCGCCGTGATCGGCACCACATCATGCACGCCGAGCTCGACCGCCTTCTGGATGATCAAATCCATTTTGTCGCCGGTGGGCAAGGCTTGATAGAGCGTGATCGCCAGCGGTGACTCGCGCTCCGCGACATCAAATGCACCCACACTCACCACCATCTGCGCGCCGCTGGATTCGATAACAGCCGGGTATTCCCCGCCGCCGCCATCGAACAACACCAGGCGATCGCCCAGCCCCAGCCGCAACACCCGGCTGGCATGATGCGCAACCTCCGGCGGCAAGGTATAGGGGGCATTGGGCGTAATCGGGCGGGAGCAATAAAATCGCGGCGGCATGGGTGGAGTATACCGGCTTGCTGATGGGGCGGG
>JBEAUN010000120.1:0-5785 GCA_041161415.1 Pseudomonadota bacterium
CTCCGATTGGGAAGCCGCGAAAACCAAGGCGTTGCGTGAGTTGCCGAAGGTTAAAATCGAGCTCCTCGATATGGACATCGTCTTCCGTGAGGCTACGCTAGCCGAAGTCCGTTTCTCCCAGGTTCAGCGTCGGGAAGAGCATGGTGCGGAGATGGTGGAGCCCAAAATGCTGGTGCTCACCTACAGCCGCGGTCAATGGCTGATCCGCGAGGAAAAGGCGCCGCTCATCAAGTTGCAGATCACGCGGCGCCTTCGCGTGGGCGCATAAGCTGCATCACCGCACTGCCATCAAGTGACTTTCAAGATTTGCTCGCGCGGGCCGTCTGCGACCACTTTGCCGCCATTGATGGCGATAATCCGGGTGCACAGCGTGGTGAGCAACACCGGGCTGTGAGTGGCCAAAATCAAGGTTTTGCCTTCACACCATTGGGCCATGTATTGCACCACGGCCTGCTCGGTGCCGACATCGAATCCCGAGGTGGGTTCATCCAGAATGACGAGCCGGCCGGGCGACAAAAGCGCGCGGGCCAGCATGATCGCTTGTCGTTGACCACCTGAGAGATTAGCGCCGTACGGGGCTACTTCATGCGCCAGGCTTAATTCGCCAATGCGAATGGCCTCGCGCATGCCGGCCGCCACCAGTGCCCCCATCACTTCATCAGTGCTCGCGATTTCGTTTCCGGCGCGGATATTGTGTTCAACGGTCCCCGCGAATAAAAGCTGCTCTTGGGGTTTGAAGACCATCCAGTCGGCACGCTCTTCAGGCAAGAAGGTGTGGATAGGTACGCCATCGATCAGCACATCCCCGCTGCTCGGCGCAATGACTCCCGCCAGTGCCCGTACCAGGGTGGTTTTCCCCGAGCCCGGGCGCCCCACGATGCCGATGCGCTCGCCTGGCTCAATGCTGAGACTCACATTGTCCAGCGAGGCCAGGCCCTCTTTGCGGAAACGATGGGTGACGCCACGAACGAAAATGCGGCCCTCAACCGGGCGCCCCATCGGTGGCCGCTGCGCGGATTTCTCGGAAAGATGCACCAGTGCATTCAGGCCGCGCGAGGCATCCATCAGCGCACGATATTTCGAGAGCACCGTGACCCCTTGCGCGATATTCGCCATGACGCGGGAGGAGAGCATGGTGCAGGCGGTCAGGCCGCCAATGGTGAGCTGCTGAGATTCGATGAGATAGACGCCCACCACCATGGTCGCCACGTATACCACCGAGGTGCTGCTGAGCGTCACGGTGCCGATGAGCGCATTCCAGAAGCGGCCCTTGCCATTGGCCACTGATTGTCGCTCGCTGATACGCAGCCAGCGCTGACGCAAGCCTTTACCCATGTGCGTGGAGGCGAATGCTTCTGCGCCGCTGAGCAGCTCAGTGAGCAGCCCGAGCTTGGTGGCTTCCTCTTTGCGGGAAATCTGGTGGTAATCCCGCGCGGGCAGGGAAAAGAGGGTCTGCAGGCCCACCACCAGACACCCAATCAGCACCGGCGGCAGCACCGCTGTACCACCAATCATGGTCAGTGCAATCAGGTAGAGCAGCGTGAAGGGCAAATCGCCCAATACGGTGATGGTTTGTGCCGAGAGAAAGTCACGTGCACCGGTTAATTCGCGGTAACTGGATAACAAAGAGCCCACCGGCGGAATTTTGCTGATGTCATCGACAAGCAGTTTCCCCACCAGGGCCTTATCCAGCGCCAGATCGGAACCCACCGCGATTTGCTCGATGTAAAAGGCTCTCAAGGTGCGCAGGATGAAATCCAGCACCGAAAACAACAGCATCCCGATCACCAGCGCCCAGAGTGTTTCGGTGATGTTATTGCCGACCACCTTGTCATAGATCAGCATCGAGAACAAAGGCACGGCCAGCGCGAAGCCGTTGATGAAAAGGCTGGATAAGCCGATTTCGACATATCTGCGCCAAAAGGCCCGCAGCGGGATCAGATATTTGGGGTCAGAAAACTCATCGCGATTCATTGGCTGGTGCGCTCCCCTGGGTGGCGTCAATCGCTGCCGAGATGATCTTGATGTCCTCTTCGCTCAAAGCGGAGAGCAGTGGCCGATAGCGACGTTTTTCGGCTCGCCACTGCGACAGTGCGCTGGCCAGTGCATCAATGACTGTTGGCCAGTTGCCGTCCGGTCCCTGTCGAAACAACCTGATGACGAAAGCATACCATGGTGAATTCTGCCCTTGCGTACCCCAGCGCCAATCCAGGCCGCGATGGGGCAGCAGCACCCAACATGGCTTGCCCAGCGCCCCGGCAAGATGGGCGATGGCGGTATCCACGCAGATGACGAGATCCAGCCCGGCCACGATCGCCGCGGTGTCGCCAAAATCCCGCAGTGCCGAGCCCAAGTGGACCAAGGGCTGATGCGGCGGTGGGGCCAGGGCTTCCCGTACGGCCGGATCATCCGGTGCGCCATGCTGGAGGCTTACAAAGGCAATGCCCGGCACCTGCCACAAAGGCGCGAGCAGGGCGAGCGAGGGGAGCGATCGATAGGCGTCATTTTTATGCAGCCGATTGCCCGCCCACACCAGCCCGACGCGCAGTGTGTCTTGGCCGCCGATCGACTGCAATGCCGGCCCCCACTGCGCCAGGCGTTCCGGCAATGGGCCAAGATAGGGCAGGCGGTTTGGCAGGTTGGTCCAAGTGGCCTGGCACAGATATGGCAAGCTGCCGGAAAAACACCAGGTGTCATGGGGGGGCGGCGGCGCATCAGCGCGGGTAATGGCATCGATGCCCGGTGTGGTGCACAGCACAGCTTGCAGCGCTGCCTTGCAGCCCAAGACAATCCGCGCCGGCTGAAAACGTTTGCGCACCACTGACACGAAACGCGCCATCTGAATCTCGTCGCCCATGCCTTGCTCGGGCCAGATCAAGAGGGTCTTCCCCTGCAGCGATCCGCCTTGCCAGCGTGGCGAAGGCAGGGCGGGATACAAAGACCGCTGCTCGGCCCGGCGCGGATCGAAGCGGGATTCAAAATACGGCCAGGCTTTTTCATATTCGCCCCGCAAAAGCCACAGCAGACTCATGTTCCAACGGGCATCCGGGTGATCCGGGTGCTTCGCGAGCAGCCGGCGATAGACTGCTTCCGCATGCGCGAGCCGGCCGGTATCTTTTAGCAGATTGCCAAGATTATTCAGGGCCTCGAGCTGGTCCGGGTGGCGATGAAGCACGGCGAGAAATATCTGCTCGGCTTCGCCGATGCGATGGGTTTCACCCAGCAGAACAGCCAGATTGTTGCAAATATCCGGGTGATCCGGCGCCGCGCGCAGGGCATGACGAAAATGCGCTTCGGCTTCTTTGAATTGCCCGCGGGCCCGCAGCAGATTGCCCAGATTATTGTGTGCCTCGAAGAAATCCGGGGCCAAGGTGAGCGCGTGACGATAACAGTGCTCGGCGTCCTCCCTGCGTTGCAAGCTCACCAGCAGATTGCCCAGATCATTGAGCGTGGTGGCTTTGGGCCCGTCGCGCTCGACAAGCGCGCGGTAGCAGGCCTCGGCCTCGTGCAGCTGGCCGGCTAGATGTAAATCGCGCGCTTGCTTCGATAAGTCATCTGGCATCGCGTTGCCCTGAGAGGGAAGCCCTGGGGTGGTCTTTAAATCCACTCCGCCCATTCTAACCTTGATGCATCTTTTGGCGCGGCTTTTATGCCATAGGCATCAACTGAATAGGAGCGAATAAAGCATGCCCAAAAAGGGCGGCGATCGTTACAATCGCCATTGGCATCGCAGCGAAACAAGCAAAGTAGAGATGTAAGCCAGATTCAACGCGGCCCCTCAAAAGGGCGTGTTCAATCAACCGGAGGCACACCCTCACTGCATGGCTTCGACTCCTGGTGATTTCGTCGCGGATTTTTCCTCGGACACCGAGCCCTTGCCGCTTGGCGTCTTGTTGCGTTTATATCGCACAGAAGATTATGCCGGCGCCCATCGTTATGCTCAGGGTTTCTCGCCCGACGAAGCCACGGTTGAATTCTTGAATCTCGCTGGCGTGTGCGCCAAGCGCGCCGGTGATTTGCCGGCGGCCGAGTCTTATTACCGCCGGGCGCTTCAGAAGCAGCAGGATTTCACCGCCGCGCGTAACAACCTCGCCATCTTGCTCCAAGAAACCCGCCGCAGCGAAGAGGCGGAAAAGCATTACCTCGAGGCGCTGCGCTTGGCGCCCGAAGATGCCTTGCCGCATCTCAATCTGGGTAATTTATACCTGGCCCAATCGCAGTATGCCCAAGCTGAAAAAGCCTATTGCGAGGCTTTACGCCTGAACCCGCGACTGGTCGAGGCGATGCGCTACAAAGCCGAGCTTTTCATCCACACCGAACGTAAGGCGCAAGCCCCCCCTTTGCTGGAAAAAGCGCTCGCTTTGCGGCCAGACGATGTGGATATCCTGCTGCGTCTGGCCAGCCTGGCTTTCGAGAGCGGGCAGCGCGAGGAGGCGCTGGCGCGATCGCGCGAGGTGGCCGCTGCCGCGCCGGCCAAAGTCGAGCAGCTCACCAAACTGGCCGGCCTCTTCCATGAGCTCAAATGCTTTGCAGAAGCCGAAACCACTTACCTCGCTGCGCTTGCCCTCGCCCCAAGTGACGCAAATCTTTTGAATGACATGGGCATCTTGCTGCAAGAGACAGGTCGATTCGAGGCGTCTTTGGCGTATTACCAGCAGGCGCTCGCCATCAGGCCGGACTATGCCGAGGGCTGGAACAATCTCGCGGTGCTCGCCCAGAAACTCAAGCGATTCGATGAGGCAGAAAAGGCCTACCAGAAAGCACTGACCCACCGGCCTGATTACGCGGCTGCAAGATGCAATTACGGCTTGCTCTGCCTGACTGTGGGGCGCTTTGAAGAAGGCTGGCCGCTTTATGAAGCCCGCTATGCCCCGGACCGTACGGTGCCGTTTCCTAAGCTTTCCAAACCGCAATGGCAGGGCGAATCGCTTGAGGGTAAGGGGATTCTCATCTGGAATGAACAAGGCATGGGCGATGAAATCCAGTTCTCCCGCTTTGCCAAGATCCTCAAGGCGCGGGGTGCCAAGCGGGTGGGGCTGGTGTGCAAGGCGCCGCTGGTCAGTCTGATGCGCACGCTTGAGGGCGTCGATGATCTGCACCCGGAGGGCACGAAATTTTCGATTCGGCCCTATGACTACTGGACCTTCCCGCTCACCATTCCACGCTATTGCTGCCCGACCCCGGCTGAGATCCCGCAGTCGTTTTCCTATCTGCGCGCAGACCCGGCGCTATGCGCGCACTGGGCGCCCAGGCTTGCTGCCAATGGAATCAAAGTCGGTTTGGTCTGGAAGGGCCGGGCGGAATATTCCAATGACGCCAATCGCTCCTTGCCCTCGCTCAAGACGCTCGCGCCGCTGTGGGCAGTGCCGGGCGTGCATTTTTTCAGCTTGCAAAAAGGCGAGGCCGAAGACGAAGCCAGCGCGCCGCCCGCTGATCAGCCGCTGGTGGCACTCGGCGCTGAGTTGCGTGATTTTGCAGATACCGCGGCGATTGTCAGCCAGCTTGATTTGGTCATTTGCGTGGATACCGGCATTGCCCATTTATGCGGTGCGCTGGGTGTGCCGTGCTGGGTGTTGCTGCCCTTCGTAGGCACCGATTGGCGCTGGATGTTAGGGCGCAGCGACTCGCCCTGGTATCCCAGCCTGCGTCTTTTTCGGCAGCCGGCGCCGGCGGATTGGGGGCGTGTCATCGAGCAGGTCAAGGCTGCGCTTGCCTGCCGCGCGCAGCCTGCGGGGGATGCGCTGATGACGAAGATTCGCAGCTTGCCCGAGCCCCAGCAGGCTTT
>JBEAUN010000150.1:0-5495 GCA_041161415.1 Pseudomonadota bacterium
GTGCCGAGCAGGGTGTCGAGCTCGTTCTCGCCTTGGAGCTGGCGCAGATTCTGGGTGTTGGGCGAGGAGATGTTGATCGTCACATAGCTCGCCAGCGCATAGACCGCTTTTAGGCAGATCACATAATCGTCGGTGGCGCGCTCGATCGGCGTGTCGAAATTCTTGCCGATGTTGATGCCCAAAATGCCGGAAAACCGTGTGGCCGATACATTCTCGATCAGCCCGGAAAGCCCGCCGTTATTGAATCCCAGCCGATTGATGATGGCTTTTTCAGGGGCCAGGCGAAACATCCGTGGCTTGGGGTTGCCCGGCTGCGCGCGCGGGGTCACGGTGCCCACTTCAATGAAACCAAAGCCCATGCCAGCCAGGGCATCGATGCAGGCGCCGTTTTTATCCAGCCCGGCAGCGAGCCCCACTCGATTGGGGAAATCGAGCCCCATCACGCGAATCGGCTTGGTGCTTGTCGCAGGCGGGCTGACAAAGGGCGTGCGCTGCCACAGCGCGAGCGCCTTCAGGGTGAAATCGTGCGCGGCTTCAGGGTCGAGCGCAAATAGAGCAGGGCGTATGATGTCGTAGAGCATGGGCGCGGAGTGTACCGCATGACAGCATTGGTCGCTGGGTTACGCTCCGTTGGGTTTGATGAGAGTCTTGACGTGAGCCACATGCGCAAGACCCCCCTCGGTCACGCTCGTACAAAAACTCAGATCCAGAAACTGGAGCTGCTTGAGAGCCCCCAAGTGCGCCAAGCCGCCATCGCTGATCTGATAACAGCCGTCCAGAACCAGTGTGGTGAGCCCCGCGCAGCCGGCTAGGTACTCCAAGCCTCGATTGGAGATGCTGCAACCGGCCAGTGTCAAATCATCAAGCGCTTTGAGTGCGCTCAAATGCAGGAGGCCCTCATCGCTGATGCCCTGGCAGTTGGTGAGATCCAGCGAAGCCAGCGCGGGCAGTGCGCTCAAATGGGCGAGGCCCCTATCGGTGACCCGGTGACACGTGCGAAGATTCAATTGAGCCAGCTTGCGCAGGTGGTGGAAGTGCGCAAGGCCGTCATCGGTGATGTTCTGGCAGCAGGTGACGTCCAGGAATTTGAGATCTTTGAGAGCGCGTAAGTGTGCAAGGCCTGCATCGCTGATCTCCGTATAATCCCCCAGATCGAGCCAGGCGAGGTTTTTCAGCTTGCTGACCTCGGCCAGCAGTGCGTCGTCTACACCTTCAACTTCCGTGAGGTCGAGCATCTCGAGTTTGGGTGCGAGCTGGATGAGCTGCCGGATGTGGTCTGCTGTGACTTCGCCGTCAAGCCAGACGGTCTTCAAGTTGCTAAACGGCTTGAGGTAGGCGAGCGATTCAACCGGGAGTGTCACTTCGGTGGCCACCTGGCGTCTGAATTGCAGCGCGGTGGGGCTCACCTTGGCCAGCTCGTTCAAGAGTTCGAGGGAATCGCCCGGTCGGCTTGCTGCGCAATCGGCCAGCACTTTGATGAGGTCGCCCGCATCGGGCGGCGCGCTGGCGCTCTGTGAGGTTTGTGCGAAGCCCTGGGTGAGGGTGTCCGGGGTGATTTTCATGGCGATATGCAGCGAGAGTGGATGGGTGGGCGGTGATACAGTTTGCGTCAAGGCACGCTGGGTACCGGCGCCATGCTGGAGGTTCCCGCACCATCCCTTGGGGATTTCCCGGTGCGGGGGTCTCGTGGTGCGCTGCCCATGATAAAATCGGGCACCTTTAATCTGGCCCACCACCACGAGCCAATCGCCCATGATCCCATTCGCCAAGGAAACCCTGCCCATCAGCCTTGAAGAGGAGATGCGGCATTCCTATCTCGACTACGCCATGAGCGTCATTGTCGGGCGTGCCTTGCCCGATGCCCGCGATGGCTTGAAGCCCGTGCATCGGCGTGTGCTGTTTGCCATGCATGAGCTCGGCAATGACTGGAACAAGGCCTACAAAAAATCCGCCCGTATCGTCGGTGATGTGATCGGTAAATATCACCCCCACGGCGACTCGGCGGTGTATGACACCATCGTCCGTATGGCGCAGGATTTTTCGCTGCGCTATCCGCTGATCGACGGCCAGGGTAACTTCGGCTCGATCGACGGCGACAACGCCGCGGCGATGCGTTACACCGAAATCCGCATGGCCCGCATCGGCCATGAATTGCTTTTCGATATCGATAAAGAAACCGTCGATTTCGGCCCGAACTACGACGGCTCGGAACAAGAGCCGCTCATCCTGCCGGCGCGCATTCCGAATCTGCTGATCAATGGCAGCTCGGGCATTGCGGTGGGCATGGCGACCAACATCCCGCCGCATAATCTTTCCGAGGTGGTGGATGCCTGCCTTGCAGTGCTGCAAAACCCCGAGATCGGCATCGAAGAGCTGATCGACATCGTCCAGGCGCCGGATTTCCCCACCGCGGGCATCATCTACGGCCTGGCCGGTGTGCGCGAAGGCTATCGCACCGGGCGGGGCAGGGTGGTGATGCGCGGTCGCACCCATTTTGAAGACCTTGACAAGGGCGGCCGGCAAGCGATCATCATCGATGAGCTGCCCTATCAGGTGAATAAGCGTTCCTTGCTCGAGCGCATCGCTGAATTGGTGAATGAGAAAAAGATCGAGGGCATCTCCGAGATTCGGGATGAATCCGACAAGGACGGCATGCGCGTGGTGATTGAATTAAAGCGCGCCGAAATCCCCGAGATCGTGCTCAATAATCTCTACAAGCAAACCCAACTGCAAGACACCTTCGGCATGAATGTGGTGGCGCTGGTCGATGGCAAGCCGCGTTTGTTGAATCTCAAGCAATTGCTGGATTGCTTCCTCTCGCACCGCCGTGAGGTGATCACCCGCCGCACCGTGTTTGAATTGCGCAAAGCGCGGGATCGCGGGCATATCCTCGAAGGCCTGGCGGTGGCGTTGTCGAATGTGGATGAGATCATCCGCATCATCAAAGCCGCGCCCACGCCGGGGGATGCCAAGCGCGAAATCATGGGCCGTGTGTGGCGCTCGCAGTTGGTGGAGGAGATGCTCGCCCGCGCCAGCGCCGAAGAATTCCGCCCCGCCGGGCTGTCACGCGAATTTGGCTTGAGCGATCAGGGCTATCGGCTTTCCGACATCCAAGCCCAGCGCATTCTGGAAATGCAGCTGCAGCGCCTCACCAATCTCGAGCAGGACAAGATCGTTGGCGAATACCGCGAGGTGATGGCGCTGATTGCCGATCTCATCGATATCCTCGCTCGGCCTGAACGCATCACCGCGATCATCGTCGAAGAGCTCTCCGCGGCCCGCGCCCAGTTTGGCGACAAGCGCCGCTCAGAAATCGTGGTGCACGCCGAAGACATCGGCATGGAAGATTTGATCGCGCGGCAAGACATGGTGGTCACCATGTCGCATTCCGGCTACATCAAATCCCAGCCGCTGGCCGATTACCGCGCGCAAAATCGCGGCGGCCGCGGCAAGCAGGCAGCGCAGATCAAAGAAGACGATTTCGTCGATCGGCTGTTTGTCGCGAATTCACATGATTATCTGCTGTGCTTCTCCAACAAGGGCCGGGTGTATTGGATTAAGGTCTATGAAGTGCCCCAGGGCAGCCGCGGCAGCCGGGGCAAGCCGATCATCAATATGTTCCCGCTGGTCGAGGGCGAGAAAATCACCGCGGTGTTGCCCGTCACTGAATTCGATGACAATCATTTTGTCTTCATGGCCACCACCGGCGGGGTGGTGAAGAAAAGCCCGCTGTCGGATTTCTCCAACCCGCGCAAGGCCGGCATCATCGCAGTTGATCTCGATGAAGACGACTTCCTGGTGGGCGCCGCGATCACCGACGGCCAGCACAAAATCATGCTGTTCTCGGATGCCGGCAAGGCAGTGCGCTTCCATGAAGAAGACGTGCGCCCCATGGGCCGCACTGCCCGCGGCGTGCGCGGCATGTGGCTTGATGTCGGTCAAAAAGTGATCGCCATGCTGGCGGCAAGCTCCGATGAATTCTCAGTGCTCACCGCCACCGAAAATGGCTTTGGCAAACGCACCCCGATTGCCGAATACACCCTGCACGGCCGTGGCACCAAGGGCATGATTGCCATCCAGGGCTCCGAGCGCAACGGCAAGCTGGTGGGCGCAGTGCTGGTCACCGAGAAAGATGAAATCATGCTGGTGTCCACCAGCGGCGTGCTGATTCGCACGCGGGTGTCGCAAATCCGCGAGATGGGCCGCTCCACGCAAGGTGTGACGCTGATTTCGCTCGATGACGGCTCCACCCTGGCCGGGTTGGAAAAGGTTGCCGAGAGCGAAGATGAACTCGAAGAGGCAAGCGGGGTGGAAACCACCGAAGCCGGGCAGGTGGCAGATGACGCGGGTGTTTAATTTCAGTGCCGGGCCAGCCGCGCTGCCCGAGGAAGTGTTGCAACAAGCCGCCGCCGAAATGATGGATTGGCATGGCACCGGGCAATCGGTGATGGAAATGAGCCACCGCGGCCCGGATTTCATGGCTATCCATGCAGAAGCGCAAAGCGATCTGCGCGCGCTTTTGGGTATCCCGGATAACTACCGCACGCTGTTCATCCAGGGCGGGGCGACCTTGCAATTCTCGATGGTGCCCTTGAATCTCCTGCGTGAGCACCAGAGCGCCGATTATGTCCACACCGGCGTGTGGTCGGACAAAGCCATCAAGGAAGCGAAGCGTTTCGGCCGCGTGAATGTTGTTGCCACGGGTGAGGACTCCGGCTACAACCATGTGCCGCCAGAGGCGACATGGGAGCACAGCGCCGATGCCGCGTATCTGCACATCTGCTCGAATGAAACCATCGGCGGCGTGCAGTTTCACTGGACACCGCAGACTGATGTGCCGCTGGTGGCGGATATGTCGTCCGACATTTTGTCGCGCCCGATTGATGTTTCGCGTTATGGGCTGATCTACGCCGGTGCCCAGAAAAACATCGGCCCGGCGGGTGTGACGCTTGTCATCGTGCGCGACGATCTCATCGGCCATGTGCGAGCCGGCATGCCCACCTTGCTGGATTACAAGGTCTATGCCGACAACGACTCCATGCTCAACACCCCGCCCACCTACGGCATCTATCTCGCCGGGCTGGTGTTCAAATGGTTGAAGCGTCAAGGCGGGCTCACCGAGATCGCCAAACGCAACGCCGAAAAAGCCGCGCTGCTCTACGAGGCGATCGACGCGAGCGGCTTCTATCGCAACCCGGTGGAGAAATCCTCGCGCTCGCTGATGAATGTCCCCTTTACACTGGCCAATCCCGATTTGGATGCCGCCTTCTTGCAAGGCGCCGCCGAACGCGGCATGACCCAACTCGCCGGCCACCGCTCAGTCGGCGGCATGCGCGCCTCGATCTACAACGCCATGCCGCGCGCCGGGGTGGAAGCGCTGGTGGATTACCTGAAAGACTTCGAACGCGAACATGGCTGAACGCGCTTTTGCTGCCAGCCCGATGAGGGGAGGGCGGTTTTTGTCGCCGGCAACAAACCCCTCCCCGACCCTCCCC
>JBEAUN010000166.1:0-10387 GCA_041161415.1 Pseudomonadota bacterium
CGAATCCGGTTTCACCCGCGGGTTCACCGGATACTCCAGATCCTCGTCGGCATAAATGTGCTGCGCGGTTTCGGAGGAAAGGAATTCAATCAGCTTCACCGCCTGCGCTTCACGCTTGGTGTGGCGGGTGACCCCGGCGCCGGAGATATTCACATGTGTGCCGCCGGCATTTTGGTTAGCCCAGAACACCTCCACCGGGAAGGCTTTGTCCTTGTCCAGCAAGCGGCCCAGGTAATAGGTGTTGGCAATGCCCACCTGGCACTGGCCGGCGGCGATCGCCTTGATGAGCGCGGTGTCGTCGCTGAAGACATCAGTGGCGAGGTTATTCACCCAGCCGCGCACAATCGCTTCGGTTTTGGCTTCGCCCATCTGCTCGATCATCATTGCCACTAGCGACTGGTTATAAACCTTCTTGCTGGTGCGAAGACACAGCTTGCCCTTCCATTTCGGCTGGGCGAGGTCTTCGTAGGTGGAGAGCTCGCTGCGCTGGACGGTTTTCGGATTGAACATGATGGTGCGGGCGCGCACCGACAAACCAAACCACTCGCCCTTGGGGTCGCGCAGGTGGGGCGGGATATTGGCATTGAGCAGCGTGGATTGAATGGGCTTGAGCAGCCCTTCATTCGACGCCTGCCAGAGGTTACCGGCATCCACCGTGATCAGCACATCCGCCGGGGTGTTGGCGCCTTCGGCTTTAAGGCGGGCGAGCAGCGCGCCTTCCTTATCGGTGAGCAAGCGCACCGGAATGCCGGTCTCACTGGTGAAGCGGTCGAACAAGGGCTTGATCAGCGGCTCATTGCGGGCGGAATAGACAGTGACTGGGGTTTGGGCCAGGGCGCTGCCACTGAGAACGGCGCAGGCGAGGGTGAGGAGCAGGCGTTTCATGATTTAGGGCAGATTGAGTAAAGGACGATTCATATTAACGCGAATCATTCGCATTTGCAATGCATCGCTTCTAATGTCCTCCTCGGGCCAACGACGCGTCAGCCCCCCAGCCGGCCGACACGCTTCTCAAGCCGGGCGATGGCATCACGCAGCGCATCCACCTCCTCGATGAAAGGCTTAATCGGTGAGGGTTTCATCAAAAGGCGATTTTCTTCGGTGAGATATTCCGCAAGATTTTCAGCGAAATTCACCGCGCTTTGTTTTTGCCAGGCCAGGATTGCGCGGGCCGTGCCGACTGCGCGGTGCGCAGCGATATCGCCAATGAAACGCGACAAGTCCTCTTCCGCATCCCACGCCAGATTGCGTGCGACAAAGCCGATAGCTTCGGCAAACTCGGCCTCGCCGCTGATACGGGCATGGCGAAACACCGCATCCATGCCGCTCATCATGAAAGGCAGCGCGGCTGGTGGCAGGCTGATTTCCACGCGCGGCGTATCCTCGCCTTCGCACAGCAGGCCCTCGGCGGTCACTTGTGCGGTGAAGGTGAGCGGTGGGATTTGAATCGCAAACACCCGCCCTGCAAAGGGGCTTAATTTGCTACGCGCCCAGGGGGCGGCAGCGAGCAGGTGATTGATGGCGGCAAGGCCTGCGGGATTGAGCATGATCAGAATTTGGTGCCGCGATGCAAAGCCACCACGCCGGCTGTCATGTTGAAGTATTCCACCCGGTCGAAACCCGCGGTTTCCATCATGCTTTTGAGTGTGTCCTGATCGGGGTGCATGCGGATCGACTCGGCGAGATACCGGTAGCTGTCCGGATCGCCCGCCACTTTGGCGCCAAGCCAGGGCAGCACCTTGAAGGAATAAAAATCATACGCCGGGGCGAGCGGCTTCCACACCTTGGAAAACTCCAGCACCAGCAAGCGCCCGCCGGGCTTTAGCACGCGATACATCTCGCGCAGCGCTGCGTCCTTGTGGGTCATGTTTCGCAGGCCAAAAGCGACCGTGACGCAATCGAAATACGCCTCGGGGAAGGGCAGCTTCTCCGCATCGCACTGCGCGGTGGGCGTGATGAAGCCATGATCGACCAAGCGATCGCGGCCCTTCGAGAGCATGGCGTGATTGATGTCGGTGAGCCAGACCTCGCCGCTTTTGCCTACGCGCTTTAAAAACGCCAAGGACAAATCCGCAGTGCCACCCGCCACATCCAGCACCCGCGCGCCTTCACGCACCCCGGAGAGCTCGATGGCGAAGGCTTTCCAGATGCGGTGGATGCCTGCCGACATGAGATCGTTCATGAGATCGTAATTGCCGGCAACAGAAGAGAACACGCCCGCCACACGGCGTGCCTTGTCGGCCTCGGGGACTTTCTCGAAGCCGAAATCGGTGGTGTTTTGAGTCATGTGCCGCAGCCGCCTTTGCTGGTGGAGGTGGTGTCGATATCGCGAGACGCGCCCGCTGCTTGCAGCTGGGCGAGATAAATCGACCACAGCGAAGACTGATTGCGCCCGAGATCATAAATGTAATCCCAGGAGTAGATGCCAGTGTCATGGCCGTCGGTGAAATGGATCTTCACCGCATAATGCCCCACTCGCTCGACCCCGAGAATACCCACCGTGCGCTTGCCGGTTTGCAAAACCTCCTGCCCGGGCCCGTGGCCGCGCACTTCGGCAGATGGGGAATACACACGCAGAAACTCGTACGGCAGGTTAAAGTGCGAGCCATCGGAAAAATGGATTTCCAACACAGCCGACTGCTGATGAAATTTCATTTCCGTGGGCTCGGGCGTGTCGGGCGTTAATCCGGCCATGGCGCATCTTCCCAAAAAAGTTGAATTTTATCCGACTCGCTCGAGACTTGCCTTGTCACAAAGCTTTCATCTGCTTGCAATACACTGCGGGAAGATCAAGCAGGAGATTCGTTGCCATGCCCGCCAGTGTGTTGATTGTTGAAGATGACCCGGCTATTGCCGAATTATTGAAAGCGAGCCTGCTGCGCGCCGGCCATGACACGCGCCACGCGCAAGATGCCGAGACTGCGGAAAAACTGGTGCGTGCAGCGCTGCCTGATCTCATTGTGCTCGACTGGATGCTGCCCGGCGCCAGCGGCATTGAATTTGCCCGCCGACTGCGCGCCATCGAGCGCACCCGCGATGTGCCGATCATCATGCTGACCGCGCGCGGTGACGAGCAAGACAAAATCACCGGGCTGGATGTGGGGGCAGATGATTACCTCACCAAGCCTTTCAGCCCCCGCGAGCTGGCGGCGCGCATCAAGGCGGTGCTGCGCCGTCGCGCCCCGCAAACCACTGAAGATATCGTCGATATCGGCGGGCTCAAGCTGGATCCGGCCACCCACCGGGTGAGCGCTGGCGAGGTGGTGATCGCGCTGGGGCCGACTGAATTTCGCCTGCTGCATTTTTTCATGACGCACACCGAGCGGGTGCATACCCGCGGCCAGCTGCTTGATCAGGTATGGGGCGATCATGTGTATGTCGAAGAGCGCACGGTCGATGTGCATATCCGCCGCCTGCGCAGCGCACTCGAGCCGACCGGGCATGATGCGCTGATACAAACTGTGCGCGGCGCAGGTTATCGCTTCTCGGCCACGCCGCAGGCGGCAAGCTGAAATAGAATACCGGCCCGAACCTCTGGATTGCGCCCATGCCCACTCTTTCTGCCGCGACCGCGCTGATTGCGCCTGCCCTGCTGGGCTTCGCCATCTGGCCCTTCTTCGGCCCGAATTGGGCGCTGCTGGCCGTCTGCGCGGTGCTTGGGGTGATGCTGATTCGCCAGCTGGGCCAAGTGACGGCGCTGTTGCGCTGGGCCAAGGAGCCGATCGGCTCGCCGGTGCCCGATGGCTTTGGCATCTGGCAGGAGGTTTTTTCAGCGCTGCATCGTCGCGCTCGCCAAGGCTCGGACATGCGGCAAAAGCTCGCCGCAGCGCTGGATCGTTTGCGCGAAGCCAGCCAAGCCATGCCAGACGGGATGATCATTGTCTCCGGCGATGATCAGGTTCAGTGGTTCAACAGCAAAGCCGCAGCGCAATTCGGTCTGGATTTGGCAAGCGATCTGGGGCTGCCCTTGCTCAACATCGTGCGGCAGCCTGACTTTGCCCAGTATCTTCAATCCGGCACCTTTTCCGACCCGTTGGTGATGCGCTCGCCGCGGATGCATGGCCACACACTCGCCATCCAGATCATCCCTTTTGGCGAAGATCAAAAGCTCATCATGGCCCGGGACATCACCCACCTTGAAAAGCTGGAAACCATGCGCCGCGATTTCGTGGCGAATGTCTCGCATGAGCTGCGCACCCCGCTCACTGTGGTCACCGGATTTCTCGAGCTTTTGCTTGATGAGCCTGCGCTGGAAGGTGAGCACCGCCGCTACCTTGAGCTCGCCCAGGAGCAGACCACCCGCATGGGCCGGCTGGTTGAAGATTTGCTCACGCTCTCGGCGCTGGAAACCGGCGCGCCGGCCCCTGCCGAAGAGCGCGTGGCGCTGGAGTCGATGCTTAATATGGTGCTTGATGAAGCGCGCGCGATTTCTGCCGGGCGGCATCAGATCAGCCTGGAAATCCGCCAGCCGGCGCAATTGCTGGGCAGCGCGAAGGAGCTCCATAGCGCGTTTTCCAACCTGGCCAGCAATGCTGTGCGCTACACCCCGGAGGGCGGCAGCGTGCAGCTGATCTGGTCGATTGAAGACGGCGCGGGGGTATTCAGCGTGATCGACAGCGGGATTGGGATCGACCCGCAGCACATCCCGCGGCTCACCGAGCGTTTTTATCGCGTGGACCGAGGCCGCTCACGCGAGACCGGCGGCACCGGGCTTGGGCTTGCGATCGTCAAGCATGTGCTGGAACGCCATCAGGGGCATCTCAAGATCACCAGCGAGCCGGGGCGGGGAAGCTGCTTTGCCGCTCAGTTGCCGGCGACGCGGGTCAGGGTGTAGCCCCTCTGACCCATCGCGATCGCGATGGGTTTTGAACAACGCCGAACAGAGCCCGAGGCATCAGCCCCGATGCGCCACCAAGAGCCGAATCAGTTCGGAGAGATTGCGCATTTGCAGCTTTTCCATCATCCGCGCTTTATACACTTCGACCGTGCGCGGGCTGATGCCCAAGGACTCCGCGATTTCGCGGTGATTGCGGCCTTGTGAAATCAGCTCCATTACCTGGCGCTCGCGCAGGGTGAGCCGCGACAGGCGCGACTCCAGGGATTCCAGCCTGTCCGACTGGGCGCGTTGATCGGCATCGCGACGCAGCGCTGCTTCGATAGCAGCCAGAAACTGCGCTTCATCCACCGGTTTTTCAAGGTAATCGATCGCCTCTGCCTTGAGCGCGGCGCGCGCCGTGGCTGCATCAGCATGGCCGGTGATGAAAATCGGCGGCAGCAGACAACCGCGCTCGCGCATTTCCTTGAGCAGATCAAGCCCGCTCATGCCGGGCATGCGAATATCCAGCACCGCGCACCCAGCCCAATCAAGGCTCAAGGTGTCGAGAAAATCCTCTGCACTGGCAAACAGGGCAACCCGATAGCCATGCCTGCCCAGCAGCAGGCTCAAGCCATCGCGTATATCTTTGTCATCATCAACGATGAAGACAGTGTGCCGGGTTGGGTCGACGAGGAGAGTATCAGTCATCATGAATCGGCAAGACCGCCCGCGGAACATCCGGACGCATCTCGTTGTGGGCTCGGCTCAACACGCAACAATCGCCCCGGCCTGCGCCAGGCTGGCACCGGGCACCATCGCATGTTGCACACGCGCTGGCATACGTCGGATGGGGGTTTTTGTTGTTCTTCATTTTCGGTTTTTACAGCACGCTCATCGCAACGCTCACGCGCGCTTTGAGGGCGCTATTCTGTTCGATTGCCGGAGGAGAATCACCCTCGGTGAATAACGTACGGGCACCCCTCAGAGCCGCGCAAAAAAATCTCTTTGTGACTGATATTTAACAAAATTTGCGCAATAGGGGATTCGCAAGGCGCAAAACCAAGTTATGAAAATTGCATGGTGGGGGTGTCACAAGGCACTGGTGCCCGAAGTGAATTTCAGCGACTGGCGTAGCGAGGCGAAAAGGGGCTTTCAGACAATCCGACCGCCGCGCACCCGGTGGCCTGCGGTGGGCAAGCGCCCCAAGCCCTGCCCGCCGTGGGCGTGCGCAATCGCGCAGGCCAGTGCGTCGGCCGCATCGGGGCTAGGGTCGCCGGGCAGGCAGAGCAAGCGTTTCACCATGTGCTGCACCTGGGTTTTGGCGGCCTTGCCGTGACCCACCACCGCCTGCTTGATCTGTAAGGCAGTGTATTCGGCCACCAAAAGCTCCTGCGAGACCGCAGCGCAAATCGCCGCACCGCGCGCCTGGCCCAGGAGCAAGGTGGACTGCGGGTTGACATTGACGAACACGATCTCGATGGCCACTTCATCCGGACGGTGAAGGGTGATCACTTCGCTCAAGCCTTCCAGCAGCGTTTTAAGGCGCATGGGCAAGCTGGCCTGGGCCTGTGATCGCACGCAGCCGCTAGTGATGTATTTAAGCCTCGCGCCCTCTTTTTCGATGATGCCAAAGCCGGTCACGCGCAAGCCAGGGTCGATGCCCAGAATGCGCATGGGCGCGCTCAATCCTCGAACACTGCCGTGGTGTAGACCTCGCGCACATCATCGAGGTTATCCAGGGCATCCAGGAGCTTTTGCATCTTGGCGGCCTCATCGCCCCGCAACACGGTTTCCGACATCGGCTTCATGGTGATCTCGGAGAGCGCGGGCTTTAAGCCTGCAGCATGGAGGGCCTGGCTGACGGCTTCAAATTCCGGCGGCGGGCAGACCACTTCGATGCTGCCGTCATCATTGCTGATCACATCTTCAGCGCCGGCATCAAGCGCAGCTTCCATGACTTTGTCTTCCGACGCGCCAGGCGCCAGCAGAAAAAGCCCGCAGTGCTTGAACATGAAAGCCACCGAGCCTTCGGTGCCGAAATTGCCGCCGTTTTTGGCCAACGCATGGCGAACATCCGCCACGGTGCGGGTGCGGTTGTCGGTGAGGCAGTCGATCATCACCGCCGCGCCGCCGATGCCATAGCCTTCATAGCGGATTTCTTCATAGCTCACGCCATCGAGCTCGCCGGTGCCGCGCTTGACGGCGCGCTCGATGTTGTCGCCGGGCATGTTTTCGCCCTTGGCTTTATCGATCGCCAGCCGCAGACGCGGGTTGAAATTGGGGTCCCCCCCACCCATGCGCGCGGCGACGGTGATTTCCTTGATCAGTTTGGTAAAGGCAGCGCCGCGCTTGGCGTCCTGACGACCCTTGCGGTGCTGGATATTGGCCCATTTGGAATGTCCGGCCATGACGACCTCACCTCTTGAAAAATGCTGCTGTAGAATCGCTCGATTCTAACACGCGAGCACGCATCAGCCCGGAGCAAATCCCCATGGCAGACCCCATTCTGGTGGCCAAAGCAGGCGCCACATCCCTTCACCTTTTGCCCGCGCTAGCCAACCGCCACGGCTTGATCACCGGCGCCACCGGGACGGGGAAATCGGTGTCACTGCAAACGCTGGCCGAGGGCTTTTCGCGCATCGGGGTGCCGGTGTTTCTGGCCGATGTGAAGGGCGATCTGGCCGGGCTGGGGTTGCCGGGTGTGGCCAGCGCGAAATTGAATGCGCGCCTGGCACAGCTCGGTATCGAGGGCTTCACGCCGCAGGCCAATTCAGTGGCGTATTGGGATGTCTTTGGCGAATCGGGCCACCCGGTGCGCGCCACGGTGTCGGACATGGGGCCGATGCTGCTCGCGCGCCTGCTCGAGCTCAATGACACCCAGGCCGGGGTGCTGAATCTGGTCTTCAAGATCGCCGATGACAACGGCATGTTGCTGCTGGATTTCAAGGACTTGCGGGCGATGGTGAGCTACATCGGCGACAACGCCAAGCAATTCACCACCGACTACGGCAACATCTCCACGCAATCGATCGGCGCCATCCAGCGCGCGCTGCTCTCGCTCGATCAGCAAGGCGCGAGCCAGTTTTTTGGCGAGCCGATGATCGACATCAAGGACCTGATGCGCCTGGATGAAAAAGGCCGCGGGGTGATCAACATCCTGTCTGCGGAAAAGCTCTACAACGCGCCGCGGCTCTATGGCACGTTTTTGTTGTGGCTGCTTGCCGAGCTTTTCGAAACCCTGCCCGAGGTGGGCGATGCGGAGAAACCCAAGTTGGTGTTTTTCTTTGATGAGGCGCACCTGCTGTTCAACGAGGCGCCGCCTGCCTTGCTGCAAAAGATCGAACAAGTGGTGCGGCTGATTCGCTCCAAGGGCGTGGGCGTGTATTTCATTACTCAATCGCCGCTGGATGTGCCGGATGCGGTGTTGGGCCAGCTGGGCAACCGCATTCAACACGCGCTGCGCGCCTTCACGCCACGCGACCAGAAAGCGGTCAAGGCCGCGGCCGGGACCTTGCGCGCCAATCCCGCTTTCGATGCGAGCGAAGCGATCATGGCGCTGGGCACGGGCGAAGCGCTGGTGTCTTTTCTGGATGCAAGCGGCCGGCCCAACGTGGTGGAACGCGCCTTGGTGATGCCGCCGGCTTCAAGGCTGGGCCGATCACCGCCGATGAGCGGCGCGCGCTGATTCAGGCTTGCGAGTTATTCGGGCGCTATGAGGAGGTGCTCGACCGTGAATCCGCGTATGAAAAATTACGCGGCGGCAAGGCAGCCGCGCCGAGCCCTGCGCAATCCGCCCCAGGCATCGGCGGCGGGTTGCTCGGCGGGCTGGGGGATTTATTGGGCAGCGCCAACGCGCCAAAAGGTCGCGGTGACAGCATGGTGGAAACCGCCGTGAAAAGCGTGGTGCGCACCGTGGGCGCGGAGCTTGGCCGGCAGCTTGTGCGCGGCTTGCTGGGCTCGCTGGTCGGCAAACGTCGCTAGCCCATGAGCGGGCTCTTCTCAACCGGCGCGGGCTTTGCGGTGCTCGCGGCTTTCGGCTTTTCCTTCAAGGCGATTTTCATCAAACTCGCCTACCCCTTTGGGGTGTCTGCCGTCACCTTGCTGGCCTTGCGCATGCTTTTTTCGCTGCCGGCTTTTTTGTGGGTGGGGTTACGCGAAGGCAAAACCGCCAAGCCGCTTGGCCGGCTGGAGAAGGGCGCGCTATTGCTGCTGGGGCTGATCGGCTATTACGGCGCCTCCCTCTTCGATTTCATCGGGCTGCAATACATTTCCGCTGCGCTGGAACGGCTCATTTTGTTCACCTACCCCATGCTCACGCTGTTATTCGGCGTGTGGTTTCAGGGCCATAAAACCTCAAGCCGCCAAGTGGGCGCAATCGTACTCACCTATCTGGGCATTGCGCTCGCCGTAGCGCATGATCTTGAAGTAAGCACCGATTTCACCGCGGTCTTGATCGGCGGGGGTTTCGTGTTTTTATCGGCGGTTTGTTATGCCGCTTACACCGCAGGCGCAGCCCCGATGATCGAGCGCCTAGGCTCGGCGCGTTTTGCCGCGCTCGCGATGATGGTCTCCACAGCGGGCACCCTCACCCATTTCTTGATTGCCGAGCCGCTCTCCTCGCTCATTCAGCCTTGGCAGGTGTATGCGCTGGCGGCCGGCATGGCGCTGTTTTCCACGGTGATGCCGGTCTTCATGCAAAGTGCCGCCATCAAGCGCATGGGCAGCGCGCGCGCAGCGCTGATGAGCACACTGGGCCCACCGCTCACCATCATCTTTGGCGCGCTGATTCTCGCTGAGCCGATGTCCGTGCAACAAGCCGTGGGCGCGGCCCTGGTGATCAGCGGCGTGGTGTGGGTGGGGCGGAAACCGGGCGCTTGAGCCGTGCTTGTTCAACACACGCGCACAGCTCTTCCGCGCCGTCGATCAGGCGCGGCCCGGCGCGGCTCATCCAATCAGGATTCACCTCGCAAAAATTCTTCCGCGCCACCGCGCCAACATGCCGCCAGGGCAGCCAGGGCGCGAGCCAATCGGGCTCATCCGGCCGTGTGGCGCGGGTGCTCACCAAGAGCTCAGGGTTGGTGGAAAGCGCCGCTTCCATGCTGATTGTCGGGGTGAGCGCGGATTCCTTGCCGAAGACATTTTCAGCGCCGCAAAACCGCAATACATCGCTGATGATGTGATTGTCATTGACGGTCATGATCGGGCTTTGCCAGATCTGGTAGAACACCCGCACCGGCACAGCGCCATGCCGAGACTGGGGCAGTGCCGACACGCGTTTTTCAAAATGCAACGCGGCCGCCTGGGCGCTGGCACGCGTGCCAGCGAGCTGACCCAGCTTCACCATGCTCACCGGGATATCTTTCAATTTCTGCGGCTCGCTCATGAACACCGGCACCCCCAGCGCGCGCAGCTTGGCGATTTGCGCCGGCGGATTACCGCTCGCCCAGGCCACCACCAGATCCGGCTTCAAGCTCATCAACACTTCAAGATCGATCACCGAGGGACCGCCCACCCGGGGAATCCGCCGCGCCTCGTTGGGGTAATCGCTACCCTCCATCACCCCCACCACCT
>JBEAUN010000184.1:0-4789 GCA_041161415.1 Pseudomonadota bacterium
ATTCTACCCCCGCAATTTGCGCGACAATACGCCCATGAAACTCTTCTACGCCGACCACTTCGTGCTGCCCCTGCCCGAAGGGCATCGTTTCCCGATGGAAAAATACGCCCTGCTGCGCAACCGCCTGGCCGACTCCGGTCATTTCAGCGCGGATGATTTCGCAGTGCCCGAGGCGGCAAGCGATGAGGACATCCTGCGTGCCCACTGCCCCCTTTATCTCCAGCGTGTGACCAGCGGCACCTTGAGCGTTGAGGAGATCCGTCGCATTGGCTTTCCTTGGTCGCTGCAGATGGTGGAGCGCTCGCGCCGCTCGGCTGGGGCAACGCTCGCGGCAGCGCACACCGCGCTGATCGACGGGGTCAGCGCCAATCTCGCCGGTGGCACACATCACGCCGGCTTTGATTTCGGCGCGGGGTTTTGCGTGTTCAATGATGCCGCCATTGCCGCCCGCGCGCTGCAAGCCGAAGGCCGCGTCAAGCGTGTGATGGTGATCGATCTCGATGTGCATCAGGGCGATGGCACCGCGCAGATTTTTACAGGCGATGATTCCGTTTTCACGCTCTCCTTGCATGGCGACAAAAACTTCCCCTTTCGAAAGCAAGAGAGCTCGCTGGATGTGCCGCTGCCGGATGGCACCGGGGATGAGGCGTATCTTGCCGCCTTGGATGATGCGCTCACCCAAGCATTTGGCCGCTTTCGCCCGGACATGGCGATCTATCTTGCCGGCGCCGACCCCTATGAAGGCGACCGCCTGGGCCGCTTGAAGCTCACCAAAGCGGGGCTCGCCGCACGCGATGAAGCGGTGCTCACCACGCTGCACGCAAAAGGCCTGCCGGTGGCAATCGCCATGGCAGGCGGTTACGCCCACACCATCACCGACACGGTGGATATTCAAACCACCACCGTACTCACCGCCAAGCGGCGCTACGGCGCATGAAAATCCTCGGTGTCGATTTCACCTCCGCGCCGCGTCGCGCAAAGCCCATCATCGCCGCGTGGGGGCAGCTCGAGGGCGAGTGCCTGCGGCTTGAATCGCTGCAGAGGCTTGATGATTGGCCTGCCTTTGAGTCGCTCCTTGGCACCCCCGGGCCGTGGGTGGGTGCTTTTGATCTGCCCTTGGGCCTGCCGCGTGAGCTGGTGGAAGACTTGGGCTGGCCCACCCAGTGGCCTGCGCTGGTGCGCCACTGCCAGGCGCTGGGCAAAGAGGGTTTTCGCCACGCCATCGACCGCTATCGCAACGGCCGCGCGCCGGGCAATAAATTCGCCCACCGCGCCACCGACCGCCCGGCCGGCTCATCCAGCCCGATGAAGCTGGTCAATCCCCCGGTGGCGCTCATGTTTCTGGCGGGCGCTCCGCGCCTGCTGGTAGCCGGGCTGCATATCCCTCTATTGAACCCCTGTGATGACAACCGCATTGCGTTGGAAGGCTACCCCGGCCACGCCGCCCGCGCCATCACCCGCGCCTCTTACAAAAGCGACACCGTCAGTCAGCACACGGCGGAGCGCCAAGCGGCACGTGGCGAGATCATCGAGGGAGTATGCCAAGGCCACCCGACCCTGGGCTTGCGGCTCATCGCCCCACCGGACTTGCGTGCGCAACTGGCAAGCGACGGCAGCGGCGACAAGCTCGATGCCACGCTCTGCGCCCTGCAAGCGGCCTATGCCGCCAGATTGCGACACGCAGGTTTTGGCCTGCCAGCGGATGCAGACCCGATCGAAGGCTGGATTGCGAGTGTGCGCCCAAGCCAGCCCACCCAATAAGCCAGAAAAGCCCCTATCAAAGCCCCCCGCCGCAGGGGAACTTGCCTCCGCTCGCTTTGTCTAAAACAAAAACGGGATCCCTCTCCCGTCTCGGGTAGAGGGCATGGGCTCGGCAAGCTGATGCAGCTCACATGGCTTGCCGGCACTGCAATCAATAAGGGGGCGCAGGATGCCACTCAATCCGATTCCGGGCAGTGTCAACCCATCGGCCACCTTCCCGATGCCCCATGAGGCCACCTCGCCGCCGCCAACCGAGAGCGCGCCGACATCGCCCGAGGTAGAAGAGCACAACACCCCCGGCCCGACGGTAGATGCCGAGCAGCTTCGCGATTTCATGCAATTCCTCGCCGACAACAAGGGCACGCTGGATGTCAATGCCAACGGCCTCGATTATCAGGACATCGAATCCTCAGAAGCACCGGAGATCGCCAAGCTCGATCAGGCCACCTTCGATTTGCTGGCACAAAGCGATGCCAACCCCACCGACGGCCTCTTCGACGCTGATACCGCCGCGACGCCACAAGCCATTGCTCTGAACGCCCAGGCACAAGCCGCCCTCGCCCCCGATGCCAGCCAAGCGCAGAAAGACAGTGCGCTCAGCGACATAAAAGCAACCCAGGAAGCCCTGGGCCCGGTGATCGATGACGCCCAAGCAACCATCGATGCTTTCAAGCAAAAGCTCGATGATTCCATGGGCGACCTGACCGACACCCAGGCCCTGGATGCCGCCTGGACCAAGGTATGCGGCACCTATCAGCCGCAAACAAGTGACGACAATCTTTTCCAGGTGGTCGATGGCATTGAAAGCGGGCTGCCAGACGCAGAAAAGGAGCGGCTGGCACCGTATTTCGAGCATATCCAGAATGCACTCAACGATCTGAGCGATGACGAGATCAGTGGGCTCGCCGAAGCTTTTGCCACCCGCAATCTCGCGCAGGGCATGCTCACCGGCACCGAGAATCTGGAGGGTGTCTTGACCGGCGCCACCGATGCAGCCAGCACGGATGAAGCCGGCAACGCCCCCATGGCAAACGCCTATCTCGATGCGCAGATCGGCCAATTCGGTATGCCGCTGACATCCGATTATCTGCTCGCAGGAATGGTGCGCAGCGGGCAGATCGCCAACCCCGATGCCATGAGCGAGGCTGAACAGGCATCACTGCAAAGCTTCGAAACCCAGCTAGCTGAAAAAGGCGCCGACGGGGTGAGCGATGACTTTTCCCAAGCGTTGGCGTATGCGGGCGGCTATCTCAAGGACACCGATTCAACACTGAAATCACAAGGTGATCTCACCGATGCCGATGCCGAGAAAGCGCTCTCGCAGCGCATTCGTTGGGAGCTGGGCTATGAGACCACGCCCGACAAGGTTGATGAACAGAACATCGATGTGATGGCCGCGCTCGCCGGTGGCGATGATACGCAAGATGCCACTTTGCTGGCTTATAGCAGCGTGGCGAATCAGATCCGGGCCGAGCATCCTGAATTGCTCGACAAGTACTACACCACCGAGGCGCGGGTGATGAACTACAGCTTTTCCGCCGTCGAGGAAGCCACCGGCTGGGAGGACCCCTCCAGTGATATCGAGATTTCTGCTGAGGATTCGGCCCACCTCAACCGCTTCATCCAGGACAACCAGCTGGATATGACGCGTGATGAAGATCGGCAGCGGGTGGAGGATGAATTTCGCACGCTTTATGTGAGTCGGGAGTACCCCAATGACGCGGGCCTGGCCGATAAAGTGCGCGATTTGGTGGAGCTCGACATCAAGGACAATCCCAACCCTTCGGTCGGGCAGTCGGCCAATCTTGAAATCCTGACCGCCGCTTCCATGCAGGCCAACCGCGCGTTCAATGCCGATGGCTCGCCGGTGATCGCAGACCCTTATGCACGCGCTGCGCAGTTGGGGCAGCGGATGTCTTACACCGTCGATCAAGACGGCAAGCCTTCGCTCACGCTCTCTGACCCGAAAAACATGAGCGATAAAGAGGCGAAGGAAGGGGGCTTCAATGGCTCGGACACCCCGATCAAGAATCTGAATGATTTGATTGTGGAGTCGGTGGAAGCACTTCAAAAAATGCGCGATGAAATCAACCCGGACAGCGAGGGGCCGCTGCCCGCAGGCGCCGAGTTGGCGCTGGGTCTGGCCTGCCCGGTGGCAGGGATTATTTATTCGGCATTCAACAAACCGGAATTCACGCCCAAGCAGGCGTGGGCGCATGATTACCTCGAAGCCCAGGGCCGCTCGACGCAGACACTCGATGAGCTCAAAGGCAAAGCCGATGAGGCCTGGCGAAAGGGCTTGCTCACCGATATCGGCATCACCCTGGGCAGCGTCGTGGTCGCCGCAGTGCCCGCAGCCAGCGCCGCAATGCGCGCCGGGGCAAGCGGCTGGCGGGTCGGCATGAAAGCCGCTGCCGCCGTGGTAACCGATCTGGTCGATGGCACAGGCGGGTTGCTCACCAGCAGCGCCTCCACCGCAGGCAAGGCTTTCATGCGCAATATCTCGGATGTCCTGCCGGCACCCAGCACCTTGGCACCAAACAGCGAGGGCCTGCGCCTGGGGCAAGACCCAATCATGCGCAATATCGCGGATGTCCTGCCGGCGCCCAGCACCTTGACACCGAACAGCGAGGGCCTGCGCCTGGGGCAAGACCCAATCAAGATGGATGAGGCACAGCAGGCAAAAGTGGTCTGGGGTCAGGATGCCTATTATCCTGATCTTGGCTCGGTGGAAATTGATGGCACAACCTTCGCCACCGCCAAAACCCAGGATGGCATCATCATCGGCCAAGCCGATGGCAAAGACCGCTTCCGTGCCACTGACACAGATGGCGGATTCATCGGCTTTTATAACAAAGCGGAGAATGGGGAGTATTTTCGGGGTGGTTTGAAGGGCGGCGCGGGGGAAGAAAAAACGATCACCTTCAATGGTGCGGAGGTGTCGGGCACCAAGACACCTGACGACCGTATATTCGCATCGAGCGCTGGAGAACCGTTCTACCAAACAAGCGATGGGTGGCTCAAAGCA
>JBEAUN010000208.1:0-3591 GCA_041161415.1 Pseudomonadota bacterium
AGTTATACGTTGATCACAAAACAGGCTTTCGACACCTCGATAGCTCGACCGGAAAATAACTGGCAACCGATAGAAAATGAGCCCACCCCATAAAACCAATCAAGCAACTTCAGAAAAAGGAAGCAGCATGAAAGCCAGCTTAAAACTGATGGCAGAATTCGGTGCCGGCCCGGTCTGGAACACCACCCCGGGCCGGGAAGGGCCGATGGACACCGATCTTCTGCCCGTATCCGATGAGTTGAAAAAAGATCTGAAGCAATGGTCACGCCAGTACGATGCCATCTTCGAATCCGACCCCCGCAAGCCGGAATTCCCCAACTCGGAATCAGAAGCGCAATTCCACAAAATGGGCCTGCAACTGCAGGCCAGGCTCAAAGCAGAGCTAGATGGCAGAGCCGTTGTAGAAGACTGAAACCGGTGGTGCGCCGTTTCTTAGATCTGCCCCCGCGGGATCACCGTTTCAAACAGCAACCGATCCAGCGAAGACGGATCGCCCTGGGGCTTTTTGTACGCCGGACACACTTCAGCATCCGCCAAGGCCGCATCAATAAACGCATCCAGTGTCGCGCGCCGCGGCCCGAAGGCCTGCTCCCGGCTTTGGGTTTTGACGGCAAGCAACGCATTGAGATCCGTAATGGTTGCGGGGTCATCCACCGTGCCCGCCACCAGATCGGCAAAACGCATCGGCGGCACGCCCTTGCCCGCGTCGATCCACTTCACCGCCAGCAGTGGGCGCAAGACGTAGAGATATTTTTTGTAACTTACCGTCTCTCCCTGCAGGTATTCCCGATGATTGCGCTTTGCCATCGACAGGTAGTGATAACGGCCGCTGGTTGGATAAAAATGGGCCGCACTCAGCGTGCGCAAGCGTTTGATGAACGTTTCGTCGCGCTTGTAGACAACAGGTGAATCCATCCAGTCAAACAAAGTGGGGTTGGATTTTCTCAGCAGCCCCAGCGCTTTGCGCAACTCCCAGCCGCTGATATCCAGCTCGGCACTGATCGGCAGCTCGATCACATCGCGTTGCGGGTCGACGCGGAAATACCATTCCGGTTCATGCGCATAAATAAAGCGCACATCGTAATCGCTGTCTGGGGAAGCAAACCCCCACGCGCGGCTGCCTGACTCGCAAGCAAACAGCACGTGGACATTGTGGGTGCGTTCGATATTGTCGATTTCAGCCATGATCTTTTCACGCACGGCAGGATCGATCGGGTGTTCACACAGAATTTTCATATCAGGGGCAGAGGCTTGGGCCGCATTGCTTGAAGCCAGACGCGCATCGATGCAACCCGCGGCTCGGCTGATCGCAAATTTCACCTGCTCAAGGGCAGTGATACGGCAGCTTAGATCGGTCATCATTCTGCGGCGATCAGCGTCGATTGACAACTCTGCCATGGCCCGCGAAATATCGCGCCAATTGCCGCTTTTCCGGGGTTCGGCCGAGAGGGCTTTCGACTCGCCGCGCAGTTTTTCGCACAAACCATCGAGCGCCGCCTGATCCGCGTGCAGGGCAGCGCTCGCTTCACGCAAGACGCGCACATCGGGAACCTCGGCTGTCGCCATTTTGGCGACCCCCTCCAACCAGCCCTGTGTGGCAGAAATACAGGACACCCCGGCGCCCCGAAGCTCACCGCTGTGTTGTGCGAGCTCTTTCGCCAATAACGCCATGCCATCGGGCAATTCAGCGGAGGCCAAGCCCTTGGTGTCCGGCGGACAAGGCGAGGCAAGATGATTGTTGAAGGGGGCGCCCGAGGGTGCGGAATTACGAACAGTGGGCATCACAAACTGGCTTTCGACGCGATCTGGAAGGCCGCTTTGTAGCGCCCCCCCTGGAGAGAGTTCCCGTATGCGTCGGACCTGCAAATTTCAAAGAAGCTGTAACCCCCAAGAAAAACCCGCCGTAAAGTTTTGAAGCGTACGCCGATCTAGGGATGGTGTTCAAAACCCCTCGCGCGCATCGCATCCCGTTGTCACGCGTCCTGCGGTGTTGGATTTTTTTTGCGACGTACTCACCACACATCCCATGCCCTCAACCGCTGCGGTGAGCACAGCCCGACAACACATCGCGCAACATGCGCTCAACCTCCGTCACCGCCCACACCGCGACGCCCGCACACAACACCATCAGCCATTCCACCGCGCTCAATCCCCGCGTGTCGAACACGCCCTGCATGAATGGCGCATGAGTCAATATCGCCTGCGTCAGCGCGGTGACAAGCACGCCCACCAGCAGCGCCGCCGTCGCCGCACCGCTGCCGCCCTGGCGGCGCACGCTGAATAGATAAAACACCTCCATCACCACCAGCGCATTGACCACCAGTGTGCGGGCGGTTTCAATCGGCATCCCCCGCCCGCTCACCCAGGAAAACATCGCGAATACCGCCGCCACAAACAACCCCGCGGCAAAGACCAGCCGCCACAGCATCACGCCCGAGAGCATCGGCGCCCCTGCACGGCGCGGCGCGCGTTGCATCGCTGCCGGCTCGCCGGGTTCAAAGGCCAGCGTCACGCCGAGCGCCACTGCGGTCACGGTGTTCACCCACAAAATCTGCAGTGGCGTGATCGGCAATTCCAGCCCCAACAGAATCGCCACTGTGATGACCAGGCCCTCAGCCAGATTGGTGGGGATGCTCCAGGCGATTACTTTCATGATGTTGTCATACACCGTGCGGCCCTCGCGTACGGCGGCCACGATGGTGGCGAAGTTATCATCGGCCAGCACCACCTGCGCGGCCTCGCGCGCCGCTTCTACGCCCTTGCCCCCCATCGCCACGCCGACATCCGCGCGCTTCAAGGCCGGCGCGTCATTCACGCCGTCGCCGGTCATGGCGACGATGTTGCCATTGGCCTGCAGCGCCTCCACCAGCCGCAGTTTGTGCAAGGGCGCGGCGCGTGCGAAAACATCGACGTCCCGCACCATGGCCTGCATGGCCGCGTCATCCATCTGCGCGAGCGCCTCGCCCTCCACCACCCGCGGCGTATCGCTGATGCCCAATTGCCGCGCGATCTCGCGGGCAGTGAGCGCATGATCGCCGGTGATCATCACCACCCGAATGCCCGCCTCGCGGCAGCTCGCCACGGCGCGGATCGCCTCTGCCCGAGGCGGGTCGATAAAACCCGCCAGCCCGAGAAATTCAAACCCCGCCTTCATGTCATCGAAGGTGAGATCACGCTGCCCGGGCGCCGCCGGCTTCATCGCCAATGCCAGCACACGTAGCCCCCGGCTTGCCAAGTCCTGCGCTGCCATATCAAGGGCGCCGGGGGCATCGCACATCTGCACCACGCGCTCAGGCGCGCCTTTGACCACGATGAAGGCACCATCGGCATGGCTGTGATGCAGCGTGGCCATGAAGCGATGCGCGGCATCGAAGGGGATCTCGTCGGTGCGCGGATACTGCCTGGGCAGCATCGCGACATCCAGCCCCGCTTTGGCGGCAAGCACCAGCAGCGCGCCTTCCATCGGGTCGCCCTCCACGTGCCAGCCGCGCTCGCCAGGATGCAGCGCGGCGTCATTGCATAACACGGCAGCGCGGGCGAATGCCACCAGATCGGCCCGGGCGCCCGCCTCCACCTCGACGCCACCGAAGG
>JBEAUN010000314.1:0-3149 GCA_041161415.1 Pseudomonadota bacterium
GCGCTGGCGGCGCGAGGCGAGTGTGTCGGAGTGTCTCGACACCATCCTTGCCAATGTGCCGCTGTTCCGCAATCTCGCCAAGCTGCAGATGCGCGAATTCATGCTCGATTCCAATCTGCTCACGCCCGCGCCCGGCACCCCGATTTTTAATAAAAACGATTACACCAACACCTTCTTTTCGATCGTCGAAGGCGACGTGGAGATCGACATCGTCGGCCGCGATGGCAAGCCCTTGGTGATCAAGCTCGGTCGTGGCGAATACTTCGGCGAAATGGGCCTTATCTCCGGGCGGCGGCGAACGGCCACGGTGCGCGCTGGCAAAAAATGCGTGCTGGTGGAAACGCCGCGCCGTTCGATGTTGAAGCTCATCGCCTCGGTCGATGATGTCAGAAAACAAATCGACGAAGCCTTCGTGCGCCGCGCCATTGCCAGCTATATCGGCCCGATGCTGGGCGCCGAGGCGATTGCCGAGCTGGTCGAAGGCGGCGTGGAAGTGCGCCGCTACAACGCCAATCAAGTGCTGTTCCGCGATGGCGATGCCGCCGATGGCCTCTACCTCATCCGCCGCGGCTCGGTAACGATCTCCAAGGTGGTGGCCAATCGCGAGCGGGTGCTCTCGTATGTCTCCGCGGGCAATTATGTGGGCGAGATGGCGCTCATCAATGACGCGCCGCGCTCGGCCACGGTGACTGCCGCAGTGCTCACTGAAGTGCTGGTGTTGAAGGCCGAAAACTTCAAATCGGTGCTCGCCAAAAACCCGCAGTGGCGCGAGTCGATCGAAAAGCAGATATTGAAGCGCGTCAGCCAAAATGTGGTGCGCGAAGAAGCCAGCGAAAAAGACTCCGACCTCATCCGCTTTTTGATCGGGCAGGGCCTGGGCGAAGCCACCGATGTGCTGCTGATCGATGAGTCCTTGTGTGTCCAATGCAACAACTGCGAAGTCGCCTGCGCCGAAACCCACGAAGGCACCTCGCGCCTGCGCCGCGAAGCCGGGCCCACCTTTGCCAACATCCATGTGCCCACTTCTTGCCGCCATTGTGAGCACCCACATTGCATGAAAGACTGCCCGCCCGATGCGCTCCGCCGCGCGGAAAACGGCGAGGTCTTCATCAGCGATGCCTGCATCGGCTGCGGCAACTGCGAACGCAATTGCCCCTACGGCGTGATTCAGATGGCGGTGCAAAAGCCCCCCAAGCCGGGCGGCTTGTTGAGCTGGCTGCTATTTGGGCTGGGCGCCGAGCCGGGGCACCGCCAAGCGGACTACGACCCTGACGCCCCCAAAAAGGCCGTGAAGTGCGATATGTGCAAAGGCCAGGAAGGCGGCGCCGCGTGCGTACGCGCTTGCCCGACTGGGGCCGCTGTGCGGGTGGCGCCGGAGAAATTTTTGCAGACGGTGCGGCGAGGCTGATTGCGGGTCTGGCGATCGTCCCGCTTCAATTGAGATTCGACAAGAAACCCGAAAAACGCTCTATTGCGCGTCGATACTGGTGGTTGTCACCGTGGTAACCCATCATCGGCAAACCGCTTTTCTCGGGTGGCCCGCCTGCGCCATCTTCTTCGGTCAAATCCAGCTTGAGATGCACCATGCCGGGATGGGTGTAGCGACCAAATGTCTTCATGATGTCGCAAAGGGATCGTTTGGGATTCGCGGGGTAATCCAGATCAATGATCAGCCCGCGGGGCGCGGTGTAGCTATAGGGCCGGGTGGCCTGCTTGAGCGCGCTTCTGGCCTGTTTGTTGTTCAGTAACTGCGGGTCGAGCACAATGCACTGAGGCGATCGCGGTAGCTTGACCTGACTTTCTACCCGCGCAAGAAACGCTTGGGCGATCCCGCCGCCCAGCGAATGCCCACCTGTGGTCTTGAGGTCAAAGCAGTCTTTTTTCAGCAGGCTGACGATTTCCCCCGCCAGCGTCTTGAGGCTTTTGTAGGCTTTTCCGTTGAGCCCGATACCGGTCATGGCATCCTGAAATAAATCCGCGTTGTTCATGGTGCCGCCGAAAAAAATATCGAGTGTCGCAGGCTGCGATCCGCATGCAGGCGTGAATTTCATGATCGCGTGGGTTGCTTTCATGGCCTCGATGAAGCCTTCACGATCAGTTAGTGCGCTGGAAAAATGCGAGAGAAAGTTTTCCGCCGCACACTCGCTCAGCCAGGACGGGTCGTTCTGGTTCATCAGAAGCTCGTCGTATCGCCAGATCATTTCTCGAAAGCTAATTAGCGTATTCGAAATGAAGGATGTCTGATTTCGCGTTTCATCCCCTGAAGGAGAACCCTGAGGTAGCCTGAAAAAAATGGACACTCCGCTTGGTACATTACCGACAAAGGAGAGTCGCATGAAAGGCAAGCAGGATTATTCGCCCGAATTTCGGGAAGAGGCGGTCAAGCTAGTTGTGGAACAAGGTTTGTCACTGGCGGAGGCGGCAAGGCGGCTGACGATCCCGAAGGGGACGCTGGGCAACTGGGTTGTGGTGAGCCGGGGCGCTCGGGTGAAAGCGCCGGCGGGCAGCCGCGGTGTTGCGGAGCTTGAACAAGAAAACAGCCGGTTGCGCAAGGAATTGGCGGAAACGAAGCTGGAGCGTGACATCTTAAAAAAAGCGACGGCGTACTTTGCCAGGGAGTCGCTGCCCGGTACGCGTTCATGAAACAGTGGCGACTCCAATTTCCGGTGGATGCGATGTGCCGCGTGCTGGAAGCCTCGCGCAGTGGCTTTTATGCCTGGCTGCAACGCAAACCTTCTCGCCGCCGGCAAGATGACGAGCGCCTGAAGGTAGCCATCCAGGCGGCCCACCGGCGCACGCGTGAGACCTATGGCAGTCGGCGGCTGCAACCGGAACTGGCAGAGGAAGGTTTCCAGGTCGGGCGTGACCGGATTGGCCGGCTACGGCGGGAGCTTGGGCTGACCTGTCGGCAAAAGCGCAAATTCAAGGCGACGACGAATTCAAGCCACACCCTGCCCGTGGCTGAGAATCTATTGGGGCAGACCTTTGCGCCCACGACCCCAAACCAGGTCTGGGTGACGGACATTACCTAGTCAGACCTGCAAAATTCACCCAACCGCAATCATCAACCCGCCGTGGCGTGGCTGCATGTTGCACTGGGCCAAACCGAAGCCTGAAGCCAATCTGGCAAGCAGGCGCAAAAAAAGTCC
>JBEAUN010000243.1:0-12963 GCA_041161415.1 Pseudomonadota bacterium
GAATATGCGCGATTCTTAGCCGGCCATCGTGCTGCCGTAGGAATTGCACCGCGCTGCTGCGCGCTTCTTTCACCTTGCCGGGCTCGTGGGCTGACACCCCCTCCCCCATCACGCGATTATGAGGGACGATGATCGGGCCGTCCTCCGAAAGCTCGGCGGCCAATTTGCCGGCTTCTTCGATCGCCAGCAGCAAATGCGCTTCGGTGAAATAGCTCGACGCCTCGGTCACGCGTCGGGTCAGCAATCGCTCGCCGCTGCCATTCACGAAAGACTGGCCACGCACTCGGCTTTGCAAACTCGCAGCACTCACTCCCAGGTGTCGGCTTCGCGCCAGGGCGAAGGCATGCGGCGTGATGTAGCGGCCAGTGATGTGCGCCCTCGCCTGTCGATATGCGGCGCTATTTTCGCGTAGGGTGATGGCCTGCAAGTGCGAGGCCGCCTGGGTTGCCCGACTTTGATATTCCTTGAGCATCGCCCCCACGGCCTCGCGATGCGCTTGTTCGCGCTCGCCTAGCGTCTGGTTCAGTTCAAGCTGAGATTGATACGAAGCGCAGAGTTGAGCGCGCATCAGCCGACCCTGCGGGTCATTGACGTCGTCCGCGCTGGCGTGATCGGGGCGGGTGATTTCATGCAGCAAGGCGTCGCGTTGTTGGCGCAAGACGGTAAGCTTCGTGTCGGCGTCGTTGAGCAAAACCGCCAGTTCTTCATGCTTGCGATGGAGTGCGCCCACTTCGCCGGCCAGCGTGCTTTCGCGGTCGCGATGCGGTTGAAGCGATAACTTGGCGGCTGCATCCAGCCGTCTGTGAAGCACGCTCAGCCTTTCCGAGGCGCCGCCTTGTTCGCACAAGGCGATGCCTGTGGCATCGGAGAGCACGGGTGTGCCCCCGGTGCGATCGACTATGCGACCCACCGCGCGCATCACCCCCGGCGCGATCGGCTGCACGGCCTGCCATCGATCGAATAGCCGATTTGCTTGGCTGCGCGCCGCAATCATGCGCCACAGGCGTATCGCGCAGAAAATCACGCCGGCCACTGCCAACGCACCCGCGCACACCCAGCCCAAGCGAGCAAGGTCACGGCTTTGCGCGAGTTCAATGAAATCTCGCTCAAGCGCTTCGGACTCCGGGGTCAGCATCTGATACACCGATTTTGACCACGCACGGGCCACGTTGCCGACATGATCACCCAGTCCCTCAGACCAGATCTCGTTCGACCACAGATTCTCATTCCGGAATTTTTGCCCAATATTTTCTGCCATCTCGTTCAGATTGGCTTCCACTTGCCATGCTCCCATCTCCCTCATGCGTGAGGCAGCATGCTGAATCTGTGCTGCGAAAAAAGCCGCCGCAGTCGGATCCTGGGTGGGATCATCGATTGTCTGGAAAAAATTCCACACCAGCAGCGAGTGCCGCAGGGCCAGCACGCTGTGCATCCACTCAAAGAGATTGGTCTGGCGTGTGTCGATTGCAGCCATTTCTTTAATCAAACCCGTCAACGGGCTGAGCCGCATCCACAACGAATCCAGCCCAGGCAAGCTGATTGGCGAGTTGTGAAATGCTTTCTCCAGCTGCCGCAATGTGATCAGCAGCTGCTCGGCAACCTCAAGTTGCGCGCTGGTGGGCTCAGGCAGGCGGTAGAGGACAGCGTGGCCTGCCACAGCGGCCATGAGCAGGCAAATGCCCAAGCCCAGTGGCGTGCCCGCAGGCAGCGGCGGTGGCGGAGAACACTGGCCTGACCAATCGCTTTGCAGCAAGTCGCCCATCTCGCGCAAGGCCTGGCCTACCAGAGCCTCATGCTCACTGGCAGCGGCGGGTGCAAGGGTCTTTTGCGTGAGATAACGCTCGACGATGGCGTGGATTTCATTCGTTTTTCGCTGGCTTTGAAAGCGATCAGCCAGATCGGCAAAATCCGGATAACGCTCAGCCCAATCGCTTAGCTGCTGGCTGATCGCTTTTTTGATCGCGGGGCGGTGCTGGCTGAGCCACCCCATGAGCTGATCCAGTTCGGCAGCTGCAAGCCGATTGGGCTCGGTGGCCTCGGCCCAGCGCAGCTCGGTTTGGGCGTCGTGATGCTCACGGCTTTTTTTGTGAAGCTTGATCGGCAATTCATCGCGGGATGCCAGCAGCTTGTCCTCGGTGGCCTGCCAGCGCTCGAGTTTTTCCTCGAGTGAAGCCAACTCGCGCTCCTGCTGGCCTTGCTGCCGGGTATCGTCCTTGCGCAACCGGCCTTGGCGCTTGGCCAACGCTGACTCGAGGCTGCGGCCATTGGCTGCGCATTCAGAAAGAGTCTGACGCAAGGTATTGCGCTCACTGCGGAAATCCTTGCAGAGCGTTTCCAGTGACGCATCCAGCGCCTCGCAGGATTGGGCTTCCAGCCACTGCTGATGGTGGGCAATCACACTCTGCAGCACCGCTGCCCCGGCGCCTCCCTGGCTGACCCGCTTCATGGCATACCCACCCAATTCAAAAAGCGCTTGGACGTTACCATCCTGCGGGGAGTTCCAAAAAAATCAGGCACACAGCCCTTTTAACCCCGGGCCGCCCAGATTTTCTCCAAGCGTTTCACCGACACCGGCATGGGCGTGCGCAATTCCTGGGCGAATAACTGCACCCGCAGCTCTTCAAGCAGCCAGCGGAATTCTTCAAGCGCGCTATCCATCACCCCGGCGCGTGCGCGGTTGGCCACCTCGCGCTCAAAGGGCCGGGCGATCGCTTGCCATTCCGCCAGATGCCGCGCATCGCGGGCCGGGTCGTTGCGATATTTATCGAGCCGCATGTTGATCGCTTTGAGATACCGAGGCAGGTGGGCCAAGCGCTCCCACGGCAGGGCGATGAGGAAGTTTTCTGGCAACAGCCGCGTGAGCTGCGCGCGGATATCCTCGGTGAGCGCAGGCGCATGCTTCACCGCCGCGAGCTTTTTTTGCAGCAACGCATGGTCACTCAAAATGCCCCCCGCCACGCGGGCGATTTCCTGGGCGATGAGCATCATGCGGCTCTTCGACTCAGCGCAGCGCGCCTCAAACTGCGCGGCATTGACGGGCAGCGGCGCTTGCATCACACAGCGCTCGAGTGTCGCGGCGAGCAGTTGTTCGCGCAATTCTGCTTCCGTACCAAAGCTCATGAATTGCAGGGCAAGATCACGTAAGCCCGGCAAACCTTTTTCGATCGCCTTAACTTGATCCCGCAGGTTAAGCGCCAATAATCTTCGCACGCCGGCGCGATGCTCGCGCGCGGCTTTTTCTTCGACATCGAAAACTTTCAGGCTCACATGATCGCCCCCATCCACCAGCGCGGGGATGCCGATCACGCTGCGGCCTGCCACATTCACTTCCATTAATTCCGGCAGCTCGCCAAAATCCCAGCGGGTGATTTTTTCTGCGGGCGGGGCGGCCTCCTGCGCGGTTTTCGCTTGCTCAAACTGCTGGCCGATGGCGGCAGCAAAGCGGCTGCGCAAGTCATTCAACTGCCGAGCCGCGCCCATTATCCGGCCATGTTCATCGATCACACGAAAATACATGAAATGATGTGGCGAGAGGTTCTCCAGGCGGAAGGATTCCAGCGGCACTTTGAGCTGCACCTCATCTTCCACCGCGCCTTGCAAGACCCGCAGCAAGGGCTCGCTGGTGTCATGCTCCGCCTCGCAGAATTTTTCCGCGAAAGCCGGCAAGGGCATCAGCCGATGCCGCACTTTCTGCGGCAAGGTTTTGATGAGCGCGAGCACCTTGTCTTGCAACATGCCGGGCACCAGCCACTCGCAGCGGTGCGCGCTCACTTGATTTAAAAGCGGCAAAGGCACGATCAGGCAGACGCCGTCATCCTCGGCGCCGGGCGCGTGGTGATAGGCAAGCTTGCAGCGCGTGCCGCGCACATCCATCGCGTGCGGAAAGCGCTCGGTAGTCACCCCGGCGGCTTCATGACGCATGAGCTCATTGCGATCGAGAAACAAGCATTTCGGCGCCTCGCGCTCTGCCTCACGCCGCCAATGCTCGAAGCTTCTGACATCACACACATCCGCTGGGATTTTCGCATCGAAAAAGGCGTAGATAAGCTCATCATCGGCCAGCACATCGGGCCGGCGCGTTTTGTGTTCGAGCTTTTCGATCTCAGCAATCAGCCGCGCATTGGCCTGAAAAAACGGCGCATGGCGGGCCACCTCATCGGGTAGCTCGCCCTCCACCAGCGCGCTGCGGATAAAGATCTCGCGGCACAGCGCCGGGTCCATGCGGGTGTAACTCACCGGCCGCCTTGGCACCACCACCAGGCCATAGAGCGTCGCCCGCTCAAGGGCCACCACCTGCCCCGAGCGCTTTTCCCAGTGCGGGTCGAGATACTGCCGGCGCAATAAATGCCCGCCCACGCGTTCGAGCCACTCCGGCTCGAGGCGCGCCAGGCACCGGGCAAATAAGCGGCTGGTCTCCACCAGCTCGGCAGCCATCACCCACTTGCCCGCTTTCTTGGCGAGCGCCGAGCCCGGGTGGGGGAAAAACTTGATGCCGCGCGCCCCCAGGTAGTGCCCCTCATCCTCCGCCTTGCAGCCGATATTGCCGAGCAAACCGGTGAGCAGCGCGCAGTGAATCGCTTCAAACGAGGCGGGCTTTTCATTCACCCGCCAGCTGTGTTCATGCACCAGCGCCATCAGTTGGGAATGCACATCGCGCCATTCGCGCATCCGCAGATAATTCACAAAATGCTGCCGGCACCAGGCGCGCTGTTTGGCTTGCGATTCATGCTGCCAGTGCTCATCAAAAGCCCGCCATAGATGCACGAAACTTAAAAACTCGCTTTTTTGATCAGGCTCCGGGCCACGGAATTTGGCGTGGGCTTGATCTGCCGCACCCGCGTGTTCAGCAGGCCGATCTCGCGGGTCGGGGATGGAGAGCGCCGCGGCGATGATCAGCACTTCAGTCAGCGCGCCCTCATCCCGTGCGGCCAGCACCATACGGCCAATGCGCGGGTCAAGCGGCAGCCGGGCCAGCTCCCGCCCCAGCGGGGTGAGCGTGCGCGCCTCATCCACTGCGCCCAGCTCGCCCAGCAGCTGATAGCCATCCTGAATCATCCGCGGCAAAGGCTGATCCACAAAGGGGAAGGCCTCGACATCCGCCAGCCCCAAGGATTTCATCCGCAAAATCACCCCGGCGAGCGAAGAGCGCAGAATCTCAGGCTCGGTGTGAGCGGGCCGGCGGTTGAAATCATCTTCTTCAAACAAGCGAAAGCACACCCCGCTCGCCACCCGGCCGCAACGCCCGGCGCGCTGCTTCGCTGCCGATTGCGCGATCGGCTCGATCTGCAGCTGCTCGACCTTATTGCGATGTGAATAGCGCTTGATGCGAGCCAGCCCCGTATCGATCACAAAGCGGATACCCGGCACCGTGAGCGAGGTCTCGGCGACATTGGTGGCGAGCACCACGCGCCGGCCCTGATGGGGCGCAAACACCCGCGCCTGCTCAGCCGCTGACAAACGGGCATACAGCGGCAAAATCTCAAGCTGCGAGCGCACCCCGACCGCGCCCACATGGTGGCGTCGCAAGGCGTGCTCGGCCTCGCGAATCTCGCGCTCGCCGGGTAAAAATACCAGCACATCGCCCGGGCCCTCGCGGTGCGCTTCATCCACCGCATCAATCAGCGCATCAAAAAGATCCGCCCCCTGGGCCACGGGGCGATAACGCAATTCGATCGGGTAGAGCCGGCCCGAGACTTCGATCACCGGGGGGGTGACACCTTGCTGCGTGAAATGTCGCGCAAAGCGCTCGGCATCCAGCGTGGCGGAGGTGATGATGAGCTTCAAATCCGGCCGGCGCGGCAGCAATTCGCGCAGATACCCGAGCAGAAAATCGATATTGAGACTGCGCTCATGCGCTTCGTCGATGATCAGCGTGTCATAGGCCGACAACAGCGGGTCGCCTTGCGTTTCGGCCAGCAGGATGCCATCGGTCATCAGCTTGATGTAGCTGGCTTCAGAGAGCCGATCGGTGAAGCGGATTTTGTAGCCCACATGACGGCCGAGCTCAGAGCGCAATTCTTCTGCAATACGCGAAGCCGTGGCCCGCGCCGCGATGCGCCTGGGCTGCGTGTGACCAATCAACCCGCCCACCCCGCGGCCCATCTCCAGGCAGATCTTGGGCAGCTGCGTGGTCTTGCCCGAGCCCGTCTCACCACACACGATCACCACCTGATGATCGCGAATCGCCGCCTCGATCTCGCCCCGCTTGGCGGACACCGGCAGCGCATCGGGAAACTCAAGCGCCGGGCGATTTTGCTCGCGCAGCAGTCGCGCTGCGATGGACGCCTCAATGCGGGCCTTCAAGGCGTTGGGTAAAAATTCAAGCGAGCGCATTTTGGCCGGCACGCGGGATAGCTCTCGCTCAAACGCGATGCGGTCACGGCACATCACGCGCGATAAAAATTCAGCCACGCAGCACATCCACCGTGAGCATGCCGGCCGCCGTCAAGGTCAGCGAGCCCACCACATGCGCCAAGGCGCAGGCGAACGCAAAGCCATACTGCGCGCGCGAAACAAGCCCCACCACCTCGGCGGAAAAACTCGAAAATGTGGTGAGCCCACCGAGAAACCCGGTCACCAGAAACAGCCGCCATTCGGGCGAGAGTGCAGGCAGATGGGCAAACAGCGCCAGGGCCACGCCGATGAGATAGCCACCGACCAGATTGGCCGCGAGGGTGCCAAGCGGCATCAGCGGCAATAGCGGATTGAGCCACGCCGATAAGCCCCAGCGCGCCCAGGCACCGAGGGCGGCGCCTGCGCCCACGCCGGCAAAAGCAGTCCAGTTCATGAGGTAAAAAAAGCCGATCGCAAAGCGCGCATTTTAACGTGCATTGGCATGGCAATCGCGACGCGATCAGTCTGCTCTTAAGACCGCCTCGCCAAAATCCGCCGGCCCGTGCGAGCACGCCCCCGCTTTATCGCCAGCCATAACGCCGGGCATACACCGCCTTCAAGCCCTGCGCCAAAATGCAGTAGCCTGCCAGCGCAACCCCCACAAACGCAAAATACCCGGCAGGCAAAGGCGCCATGCCGAAATACCCCGCCAAACTTCCCATGGGCAACCACACCGCCACCAGCATCACTGCAGCCGTGGCGAAGAGCAAGGGCGCGCTGGCGCGGCTTTGAATGAAGGGCAGCTTGCGGGTGCGAATCAAATGCACGATCAGCGCTTGCGACATCAGGCCCTCGATGAACCAGCCGGATTGAAACACGGCCGCGCGGTCTGGACTATTGGCCTCGAAAATCCACCACAACGCGGCGAAGGTAATGCCATCGAACAACGAGCTTAACGGGCCAAACCAAAGCATGAAACGGCTCAAGTCATCCGCTTGCCAATGCTGCGGTTTTTGCAGCGTGTCCTCATCGACCGCATCAAAGGGAATGGCAATCTGCGAAATGTCGTACAAAAGATTTTGCACCAGGAGCTGCAAGGGCAGCATCGGCAAAAAAGGCAGAAAAGCACTGGCCATCATCACCGACAAGACATTGCCGAAATTGCTGCTGGCGGTCATCTTGATGTATTTGCCCATGTTGGCAAAGGTGCGCCGCCCTTCCATCACGCCCTCATCGAGCACCATCAGGCTTTTTTCCAGCAAGATGATGTCAGCGGCTTCGCGTGCGATATCCACTGCGCCCTCCACCGAGATGCCGATATCCGCAGCGCGCAAGGCGGGCGCATCATTGATGCCATCCCCCAAAAACCCGACCACCTCGCCTTCGTCTTTCAGCAGCGAAACAATGCGCTCTTTTTGCAGCGGGGTGAGACGGGCAAACACATTGGCCTCGCGCACCGCTTGGCGCAGCGCTTCCTCGGACATCGCCTCCAGCTCGGGCCCGAGCCGGATACCGCGCACTGTGTGGCCCACATCACGGCAAATTTTTTCCGTGACATATTCATTGTCACCGGTGAGAATTTTCACCTCCACGCCATGCGCTTTGAGCGCTTTGATCGCCGGCGCGGTGGATTCTTTCGGCGGGTCGAGAAACGCCACAAAGCCGATCAAGGTGAGCCCGGTTTCATCGCGCACACCAAACGTGGTTTGATCCAGCGGCGCGTCTTTCACTGCGACCGCCACCACACGCAAGCCCTGCCGGGCGAGCGAGGCGGCCAGCGTTGAAATCCGCCCCCGCGCGGCGCTGTCAAGTGGGGTGTCCTTGTCGCCCTCCCGCACCTGAACACACACATCAAGCACCTCGTCCAAGGCCCCTTTGCAGATCAGCTCATGGTGATGCTCTCGCTCGCACACCACCACCGACATCCGCCGCCTTGAGAAATCAAACGGAATTTCATCGACCTTGCGATAACTTCGATCGATGTCGAGGCGGTGTTTCATGTCGACATGCTCCAGCACCGCCACATCGAGCAAATTCTTAAGCCCGGTCTGGTAGTGGCTATTGAGATAAGCGAACTCCAACACGGCGGGCGAATCCTGCCCGGTCACATCGATATGCCGCTCGAGGATGATGCGGTTTTGGGTGAGCGTGCCGGTTTTGTCGGTGCACAACACCGTCATCGCGCCGAAGTTTTGTATCGCATCCAGCCTTTTGACCACCACTTTTTTCGCAGACAACATCACCGCGCCCTTGGCGAGCGTGGTGGTGACGATCATCGGCAGCATTTCCGGCGTGAGACCCACGGCCACCGCCAATGAAAACAACATCGCCTCCAGCCAATCGCCTTTTGAAAGCCCATTGATCACCAGCACCACGGGTGCCATCACCAGCATGAAGCGAATCAACAGCCAGCTCACCCGATTCACCCCAGCGGCAAAGGCAGTGGGCTCACGCGGGGCCGCGGCCAGGTGCTCGGCCATCTGGCCAAATGAGGTACGCGAGCCGGTGGCCAGCACCACCGCAACGCCACTGCCGCTCACCACATTGGTGCCCATGAACAAGATGTTATTGAGCGCAAGCGGATTGGCTTCATGTGCATGGGGCGCGGGGAATTTTTCCACCGGCAAGGCCTCGCCGGTCATGGCCGATTGCGAGACGAAAAGATCTTTTGCGTGGAGGAGACGAAGATCAGCCGGCACCATGTCGCCTGCTGAGAGCATCACCACATCACCGGGCACCAGGGCGCGGATGGGCAGCTCGATGGTCACACCACGCAGCACGCTGGCGGTATTACCCACCCGAGTTTTCAACCCATCCGCCGCCTTGGCCGAGCGGGCTTCATGGATGAAACGCATCAGCGTGGAGAGCACCACCATCACCAGAATCACCACCGTGGCGCGCGTGTCCTGCGTGAGCCACGACACCAGCGCCAGCAGGGTCAGCAGCAGATTGAAAGGATTCCCGTAGCAGTGAAAAAGATGCTGCCAGGCAGGCAACGGTTTATCCTGCGCCAGCTGATTTTCGCCGACCTCGCGACGACGCTTTGCGGCCTCGTCATCCGATAAGCCCTCATGCTGGGTGTGAAGCGCGGCCAACACAGCCGCTTCATCCAGCGCCGCGAATTTTTTGAGTTGCGAGGAAACCGCATCTGCGAGCGGCAAGGCGGCGTGCGGCTCCCAGATCGTGTGGCGACGAAAAAAACGCGCGAGCCCATGGCGTTTCAGAAAACGCGCGTAACGATGACGAAGCGCCTGGAACATATGTCTGCCGCCTTTCGATGAAGCACCGAGTGTAGAATCAGCCGCTTCATTAAAGCTGCCGACTTTTGAACCATGCCGCACTTTCCCGCGCCGCTACGCTCCCGCCTGCCGCAGGTGGGCACCACCATTTTCACCGTGATGTCGCGCTTGGCGCAAGAATGCGGCGCGATCAATCTCTCGCAGGGTTTTCCGGATTTCGATGCCGACCCGGCCTTATTCGAGCTGGTCAGCAAACACATGAAAGCCGGGCGCAATCAATACCCGCCAATGGCCGGCGTGATGCCCTTGCGCGAAGCGCTCTCGCAAAAAATCGCCACGCTCTACGGCACGCACTACGACGCGGAAAGCGAAATCACCATCACCGCCGGCGCCACGCAAGGGCTCTACACCGCGATCGCCGCGCTGGTGCATCCGGGCGATGAGGTGATCATTTTCGAGCCGGTGTATGACAGCTACATCCCCGCCATCACGCTCGCCGGCGGCATCGTCAAAACAGCGCGCCTTAGCTACCCCGATTACCGCCCGGACTGGGCGGCAGTGCGCTCTTTGATGACCCCGGCCACACGCATGATCATCATCAACACGCCGCACAACCCCACCGGCAGCGTGTGGTGCGAAGAGGACATGAAAACCCTGGCGGCGTTAACGCGCGACACCGGCATCATCGTGCTCTCGGATGAAGTCTATGAGCACATGGTGTTCGACGGCTTGCGCCATGAAAGTGTGGCGCGCCACCCTGAGCTCGCCGAGCGCGCCCTTATCGTTTCAAGTTTTGGCAAGACCTATCATGTCACCGGCTGGAAAGTCGGCCATGTTGCCGCCCCCGCCGCGCTCATGGCGGAGTTTCGCAAGGTGCACCAATTTAATGTCTTCACCGTGAATACCCCGGTGCAGTATGCGCTGGCCGATTACATGGCCAACCCGGCGCATCACGTGGGGCTGTCTGCGTTTTATCAGCAAAAGCGGGATGATTTCGCCGCGCAGCTGTCAGGCAGCGGCTTTGATTTATTGAGCGCGCACGGCACCTATTTTCAGTGCGCGCGTTTCGAGCGCATTCGCGCCTGCTCGGATGTGGCGTTTGTCGATTGGCTGACGCGAGAAATTGGCGTGGCGGCGATTCCAGTGTCAGCCTTTTACGCTGACGGCCGCGATGATGGTGTGATTCGTTTCTGCTTTGCCAAGACCGAAGCCACGCTCGCGCGCGCGTGTGAGAAATTGCGTGCGCTTTGAGCGCCACCCCGAAAGCTCATCGCCGCCTCGGCCCGGACATATCGCCCATGAATTCCTCGGCAAAGCCCCGCGGGTCATTAAAGGCCTTCATGGCGATATCGAGCAGAAGGTTGAAGGTACCATCCCGGCCACGGCTCTGAAGGGCAAGCATGGTGCTATCGACAATCCGCCGGGCCGCTTCCTCGGTGTAGCCTTTGGGCAAGCGCTGCTCGAGCACAGCATGCTGGATATACCCCACCGAGTGATCCTCAACCGGCACGAACATGCCATCTTTTGTCGTCGCCCCCATGTAGGGCGAGGCCATGAATAACCACAAGTTATCTTCCAGGCGGGCCAGCACATCGTCCTCGGTGAAGGCTTGTGGGCAATGGCGCCCGGCATTGGCGGCCTTGACGAGCTCATCGGTCACGGTTTTGAAAGCCGGCAGCCGCACCGCCGGTCTTGCCCTCTCAAGCCAACGTGCCGCAGCGCGATCAATCGCTTGGAATACCGCGCCAAAATGTGACGACTGCCCCAGCACAAGCCCGGCATGCACCGCACGCGAATCCGGCATCCGCGCCATCGCCTGGGTGATGATGCAGCGCCAGGTTTGCCGATGCGCGAAGGTTTCCGCCTCAAGCGGCAGGCCGAGCACCCGCTGCGAAATGGCCGCAGCGATTGAATCGACCACCATCGTCCAGGCGCGATCAATCGCGCCTTGCTGCGAAAAAACCTCAAGCTCATCGATACGCGGCCACGGCGGCACTTTGGCCTTGCGAACCACATCGAGGAGATTTTTGGCCAGGCTGGCAAAGCGCACTACACCATGCTGGGGCGGCAGTGCGCTCATCATGCGATGCAAGTGGCTACTCAGCAGCAGCCGGGTCATGGTGAAAAGCGCACTCTTGGCGGAATCGATCGTCACCCCGGATAAATCCTGGCTGACCGGATACGCGATCAGCGTGCGGCCATCCACACCGGCGCTGATTTCACCCCCCTCACGAAGCAGAGCGGCCACGCCCAGCGAGCCCACCATCGGGAAAACTTCAGCCTGCGCGAGGCCAGCGAACATCAAGGCCCGCGGGTTGCCGCCCGAGGTTTCGATGAAGCGCTCAACTCGGCCAAGCGCCTCATCGCGAACCAGCGGCAAGCGCTCAAGCCAGCCCTGCGCGGCCTGATTGAGCAATTCATCACGCAAGCCAGCATTTTCGCCACTTTCACGCGAGCGCCGAAGGCTTTGCGCATGGTCAAGCCAGGGCTTGATTTGCTCATCCGCAAAAGTAGGGCCACCAGAATGGTGAAAACCGAGCAGCTTTTGCTGGAAGGCAGCCAACTCATCGCTCCCATCCTCCGATATGGCAACGCTCTCGCTATTCGAACTGGAAGGCTGACTCGCGATGCCACCGGCGCCCCCCACGCCATAGGACTCCATCGAGCGCTGACGCGCCTGGGAGCGCTCATCCGCCTCTTGCGCAAACACCGAAGACGAACCGCGCCGACGCTTCAAGCCGCCCTCCGGGCGAGGCATCCGGGTCGCTCTGTTCAATCCCGGCTGAGAGGGCCCCGGCTCGCACTCAAGACGATGCATGCGATGGGTGAGCTGTTCAATCAAACGCTGGGGCTCAAGCGGCGACGCAATCGACTCCTGGCTCGCCAGCGTTCGCATACCGAGCGCCAGATCCTCCGCCGAGGGGGAAGAGTGTCGCAGGCCCTGTGGTTTCGGCCCATTGAAGACCTCAAGTTGTTCAATCAGCCGTGGCGCATTGGCGCGCGCATCCTCAGCAGCCAAGCCCGCATCCACACCGGCTTGCTCAACGGCATCCAACCCACCCTGAATGTGAAATGCATCGCCCAACTGCCGCGAGATCGGCTCCACTTCATTCAGAAAGGGCTCAATGGCCCATCGCACCAGCAAGGCTTTTTTGAGGAGATTGGGCCACTCGATCTCGCCTACCAAGGAGGCGGCCATCTCGAAATTCTTCCTCGCATACAAACGAATCTGACGATTCGAAACGCCCAGCATTTCAAGCGCGAAGGCAAATGAACGGGCCAGTGATTCGTAATCATTGGGGTGCGCTGCCACCACCTGCCGGGCCAGTGCGGCGGGAGAGACAACCGCATTGCGTAACCCCTGTGCGATCTTCAAAGCACCCTCGAGATC
>JBEAUN010000281.1:0-2838 GCA_041161415.1 Pseudomonadota bacterium
ACGCTTTGAGGTGAGCACCAACCGTGGCCGCTTTCGCTGCGAAAACCTGGTGATTGCCACCGGCGGGCTCGCCATCCCGCAAATCGGCGCCACACCCTTTGGCTATCGGCTCGCAGAACAATTCGGCCTTGCCATCATCCCGCCCAAGCCCGCACTGGTGCCGCTCACCCTGCCCCCAGATACGCTGGAGCGCTTGGCCCCGCTCTCCGGTGTGTCGTTTGACGCCACGGTAAGCCTTGGACAGCGCCGCTTTCGCGAGGCGGTGCTGCTTACCCACCGCGGGCTCTCGGGCCCGGCGATCCTGCAGATCTCAAGCTATTGGCAGGCCGAAGACACCCCCGCCGCCCTGCACATCGATCTGCTGCCCGACACCCGTGAAGACGCTTGGCTCCACAGTGTGAAAGACAAAAAATCCCTGCTCGCCAATCTCTTGGCCGAGACGCTCCCGCAGCGTTTCGCCAAAGCCTTTGCCGAGCATCTGAATGAAACCCGCCCCTTCAATCAGATTCCCAAAAAACAACAAGCCGCCATCGCACACGCCCTCAAACACTGGGCACTCAGCCCCAATGGCACACAAGGCCATCGCAAAGCCGAAGTCACCTTGGGCGGCGTGGATACCCGCGAGCTCTCCTCGCGCAGCATGGCCTCAGAGCGCGTCCCCGGGCTGTATTTCATCGGCGAAGTGGTCGATGTCACCGGGCACCTGGGCGGCTTTAATTTCCAGTGGGCCTGGGCCAGCGGCCATGCCGCTGGCATGGCGATCTGACACATCTCCCCCCGCTTGACCTCCCATGCGTCATACTGGAGACTGATTCACTGGCAATGATGGTGGCATGGCATTACCGGGATGGCAGCGCGGTTGATCCCGGCTCCCTGGGAGGGCGTGGCCGTGTTCAAGAAGCTCAGCGATTATGTGGTTGCAGGCTCGCTGGTCGTGATTCTCGCGGCGGCAGGCTTATCGCTTCTCTACCGCGAAACCGCGCGCAAGAACATGGTGACCGAAAAGCAAACCCAGGTCACCGCGTTAGCGCAGATGCTCACCGACAATCTCTGGCCGCAGCTCGACCCGCTCCTCAGTGCCCCACGTAATGCCACGCCTGCAGATCTGGCGAAAATACCCTCAGCCAAGGTCATCGAGCAAAACATTCAGAAAGCCGCGGCAGGGCTCAATATCATCGAAGCGCGCATCGTCGATCGCCGTGGCCGGGTAGTGTTCTCCACCCTGCCTGGCAAGCTCGGCCCGCGCCCGGAAAACGAGATCGAAACCACCGGCCCCAATGTCATGACCACCTCGGTCGGCCTGCGCCCCACGGCCAATGCCCCGCCCCGCGGCTGGCTGGAAATGCAGCTCGATCTCACCAGCCTGCAGTGGCAGATCGCCAATTCCCAAGTCGGCGTGGTGGCCGCCACCTTATTGGTGCTGGGCAGTGTGTGGGTGGCGGTGGTGCTGCTGGCCGCGCGGGCTTTGCGCCTCATCCGCGGTCATGAACATGCCCGCCGTCATGCCCAGCGCGAGTTGGAGGAGACGCAAAAAAACATGGAACACACGGTGCAAGCGCGCACCCTGGAATTGCAGCGGGCGATCATCGAGCTGGAAGAAGAAATCGCCGAGCGCCGGCGCAATGAGGAAATCATCCGCGAGATGGCGTATTACGACAGCCTCACCCGGCTGCCCAATCGCATGTTTTTCAAAGCGGAGCTGGAGCGCGCCTTGTCCGATGCGCGCATCGACGAGCGCTGTCTGGCGGTGATGTTCATCGACCTCGATCACTTCAAGCGCATCAATGACACCCTGGGCCACCACATGGGCGATGAGCTTTTGCGCCTGGCGGGCGCGAGGCTCTATGCGTGCTTACGCAATGAAGAGGAGATCGAGGGCCATATCGAGCCCACCGCCGCCAAGGTGGCCCGCTTGGGCGGCGATGAATTCACCCTGCTGGTGCCCGATGTGGGCAGCCCGGAAAACGCCGCCGAGCTCGCCCAGCGCTGCATCGATGCCTTCAGCCATCCCTTCAAGCTCGATACGTTTCAGGTGCAGGTGACCCCCAGCATCGGCATCGCCTGTTATCCAGATGATGGCGAAACCGCGGAGTCGCTACTCAAAAACGCCGACACCGCGATGTATCACGCCAAGCAAAAGGGCCGTGAAAATTTTGTCTTCTATGCGCCGGAAATGAGCACTCTGGCCTACGCCAAGCTGGCGCTGGAAAACCGCTTGCGGGGCGCGCTCGATCATTCGCAATTCGCCCTGCACTATCAGCCCAAGGTCGACGCCCGCTCCGGCCAACTCAAAGGGCTGGAGGCGCTGTTGCGCTGGCACCACCCCGATCAGGGCTTGATCGTGCCGGATGATTTCATCACGCTGGCCGAGGAAACCCGGCTCATCATCCCGATCGGGGAATGGGTCTTCCGCGAAGCCGCCCGCCAGCACGCCGCTTGGCGCGATGCGGGCTTAGGTGAGATCCCGATCGCGGTGAATATTTCCGGCGCGCATTTCCGGCAGAGCCATTTGCTGTCAATGGTCTGCGAGGTGTTGAGCGAATATGACATCGCTGACAATCAGCTGGAAATCGAAGTCACCGAAAGCCTTTTGATGGATGACATCGATCGCACTGCCTCAACACTCGCGCAACTGCGCGACGCCGGCATTCGCGTCACCATCGATGACTTCGGCACCGGCTATTCATCGTTGTCTTATCTGCGCCGCTTTCCGGTGGATGCGCTCAAGATCGACCGTTGCTTTGTGGAAGACATCACCAAGACCGCGCAGGATGCCGCCATCACCCGCGCCATCATCATGCTGGCCCGAAGCCTGGAGCTGGAAGTCATCGCCGAAGG
>JBEAUN010000306.1:0-3869 GCA_041161415.1 Pseudomonadota bacterium
GGTCACGGCAGCGGGCGTCGCCGGCACGATGGTGCTGGGCCCGCTGGCGGGTATTTTTGCTACCGCGCTGGGCGCCTTTTTTGCCCGCAAATCGGCATTGCGTCATCGCGCCTTCCGTGAAGACCGCGCCCGTGTCACAGGTTTCTTGAACACTGTGAAAGCGCAAATGGCGACCGCGGGATCAGTGGATGCGACGTTTGGAAATTACAAGCAATTCGTCGATCGTAAGCTCGCTGAGCGGGCGCGCTTCTACCGTTTGTTCAAACGCTGGAATTTCAGCTTTCTGGGCGGGAGCTCGCTTTATGCCGCCACCGCGCTGACCAAAGCCGGGCTGGCAATTGCCGCACTGGCGGGTGCCGGTGCATTGATCAGCAATCCGGTGGGCTGGGGTATCTTGCTCGGCGTGGGAGTCGTGGGCGCAGTCGTCATGGGGGTGTCGTCCTGGCAATTCTTGTTCGGACACCCGAAAAACGAGCGATATGAGCGGTATTTCCGTGATGACAATCCGGATCTTGATCGTAGCTTTCTCTCGCTCATCGATCTGTTGCCCGCGCCGGAAACCGAGGGTGCATGGGGCGCCGTGCAACTACGCGCAGAGCTTTTCGAGTCGCTTGAGAAAAGAGGCGATGCGCTGGATCGATTCATTAAACACGCGGCAAAAAAGATAGGGAAAAAGCCGCGGGGCGTGCCTGCTGACATGGCGAGAAGTTTCGTGGCAAGGCTCGTGGCCGGCGCGTCGGGCACGGGGAAACTCCTGCGCTCAGGCAGCTTGGTTGACGCAAAACTTGCCGCATCACAAACCTGGAACACGCGCGCGCCACACCTCACCACGGGCACGCTCGAGGCGTGGCTTGGCTCGGCGGATGCTAAAAACACCTGGGCCCGGTTCTGCCGACGGCACCTTGATGCGGAACGCTCTTATCTCGAGAAAAAGCTGGCCTATCGGCTGAGTATTTATGAACGCCATAGCGCCGGCGGGGACATGCCCGCAGAAGCGGACACCGAAAAACTCAAAGCGCTGGCCGAATTTTTCACCGAACTGGATGCGGGTATCGAACGCGATCAGGCTGCACTCGAGCAAATCCGCCTGTACGAGAACGCCGACGCGCGTCGCCCTGTGCCCGACCAATTGATGCTCGCCATTCTGAGCAAGGTCAAACCCGCATCGCTCGATGGCATGTCACCCGAGGCGCTGCGCAAAGAGCTTGCCACCACCGTGCTGAACGACCTGCCGCGTCGGCTCCGCGACACCAAAGGCATGTTGCTTGAGAACGAGATGCAAGTGGCTCGGGCAAGGGGATAGGCCTTTGGAATTTTATTGCGAATGCACTCGCAATAAGGATACAATCCGTCCAATGGCTTGATCGTTAGCTGACCTCAAGCCCGCGCTACACCCAGCCGACCCGATCGACCCAAGGAGACTTTGTATGACCAGCCCGCGCCCTCATCTCGTTTTATCCATGGCTTCATGGACGTTGTTTTTCTCCGGGGCCGCGCTGGCCGACCCCGCAGGGTGGCAGGTAGGCGCCGTGCTCGATGCGGGGCACACCTCAAAAAAGCTTGAGCTGGGCGCGCGCGACAAAGGTCTGGAACTGGGGCACAGCGATCTGCTTATCCGTGGCCCGCTGGGCAAGCATTTCAGCGCGGAGGGCTCGCTCGCCATCCATACCAGCGAGGGCAAGCTTGAACATCACACCGAAAGCCTCTGGGTGCAGACGCGCACCCTGCCCGCTGGCTTGCAAGCGCGTGCCGGGCGGTTTTCTTCGCAGATCGGCTACCTCAATGAACAACACCCGCATGCCGATGACTTCACCGAGCGGCCGTTGTTGTATCGTGGTTTCCTCGGCGGTCATTGGTTTGATGATGGCGTGAGGCTCAACTGGACCGCGCCCACGCCGATCTTCCTGCGGCTGGGCGTTGAAGCCTTCTCCGGCAAGCAGTTCATCAAAGAGGCCGAAAACAAACAAAGCCCCGGCGCGCGCACTGTGTCCCTCAAGACCGGCGCCGACATTAATGATCGCCACAGTTGGCAAGCGGGGCTGTCTTATTTGAACAACCGCCGCGAAGCCCCGGTGCATGAGCATGATGATGCCGAGAGCGGCCACGATCACGCGCATGGCGCAGCATTCACCGGCAAACACCTGCGCATGGCCGATCTGGTGTACAAATGGGCGCCCGACGGCAACATGAAAAACCAGCACGTCCGATTGATCTGGGAGCATGCCCGGTTGAGCGGGATTCACCCGGAAGCGGAATCACGCCGGCATTCAGGATCGGCCTTGGCAGCGGTTTGGCGTTTTCATCCGTCCTGGGAAGTCGGCGCCAGGACTGACCGGCTGTCGGTGAATCGGCCGGAGTTGCATGACGACGGCGCCGGGCCGGAACTTGAATTCGCTGCTGCGAAGTTGCGCGAGCATGCGCTGATGGTCGCGTACAAGCCCAACCATATGCAGACTTGGCGCGTGCAACTCTCCCGCCAAAAAGCGAGCGGGGACGCCGCCGCCGAAGTCTTTCCTCAACCCGCCAACACCTCGCTGCAGTTTCAGCTTGTGATCAGTTTCGGAGCCCACGGTGCGCATAGTTTCTAAATTTTTCCAGGCCGCGCTGGGCCTGTGCGTGGCCACGAGCGCGCAGGCTTTTTCCGTGTTTGCCTGCGAGCCGGAATGGGCGGCGCTGACCAAAGCGCTGTTTCCTGAAGCCCAGGTCGTCAGCGCCACCAGCGCGCAGCAAGACCCGCATCACATCGAGGCGCGCCCCTCGCTGATCGCGCAACTGCGGCGGGCGGATCTCGCGGTGTGCACCGGGGCCAGTCTTGAAGCGGGGTGGTTGCCCATGCTGCAAGAGCGTGCGGGCAACGCCAAAGTGCAAAACGGCCAGCCAGGCATGTTCTACGCCGCCGAGTTCGTCAGCTTGATCGACCCGCATCGCGGCGCGGTGACGCCTTTTTCCGGGGATGTGCATCCCGAGGGCAATCCGCATATCCATGCGGACCCGCGCCGTGTGCTTCAAGTCGCCCGCGCGCTGGCCGACCGGCTGGGGCAGCTCAACCCCAATGCCGCGAGCGCCATTGCCGCCCGCCACACGAAGTTTCACGAATCTTTCAGCCTGAAGATCGCCCAATGGGAACGCGCCGCGCAACCCCTGAAGGGCCGAGCCGTGGTCACCCAACACGCCTCCTTGGGCTACCTGTGGCAATGGCTCCAAATCAAGCCCGTGGCCGACCTCGAACCCAAGCCCGGCATGGCGCCCACCCCAGGGCATCTTGAGCGACTGCGCACGCAGCTCAAACAATCCCCCGCCAGCGCGATCGTCATTGCCCAGCATCACGACAAACGCCCGGCACAATGGCTCGCCCAGCAGGAGGTCGGCAAAGCCATGCCACTCATCATCCTGCCCGCGACGGTGACGGATGTTTCCCCGGAGTCGCTGGCCGCATGGTTTGACGGCATCATCGCCACCTTGACCACCCAAATGAAATAACCCCCCATGGCCGATTACTGGTTCCTGTTGCCCGCATTCACCTTGATCGGCGGCTTGTGCGCGCTGGCGCCATTGGGCGTGCAGGTGTTGGCGCGCGGCGTGGTGTTCATCGACTTGGCCGTTGCCCAGTCCGCAGCCGCGGCCACGCTCTGGATAGGCGTGGTGTATCACGACCATGCGCCGTGGATTTTGATGCCCACCTCCGTCGCCGGTGCGCTGTGCTGCGCATGGGGCGTGGCGCTGCTGTGCAAAAGGTGGCCGGAGCGCCGGGAAGCCTTGATCGGGCTGCTCTACATCGTGGGCGCCATGCTGGCGCTTCTGGCCGCGCAGTTCAATGCTCACGGCAAGGATGATCTGCAACAACTGCTTGCCGCCGATCTGTTGTGGAG
>JBEAUN010000322.1:0-4628 GCA_041161415.1 Pseudomonadota bacterium
ACAACCGCGTGTCCCAGATCAAGACACCTGACACTGACGGCTATGCCGCAGTCCAGGTTACCTATGGCACGCGCAAAGCCAGCCGTGTCATCAAACCCGCCGCCGGGCATTTCGCCAAGGCAGGCATCGAAGCCGGCAGCTGCATTCGCGAATTCCGCGTTGATGCAGAAAAAGCCAATGGCTTCAAGCCGGGCGATGTGATCAACGCCACCCTCTTTGCCGCGGGTCAGAAGGTCGATGTGACCGGTACCACCATCGGTAAGGGTTTTGCGGGTGTGATCAAGCGTCACAACTTCTCGTCTAACCGCGCCTCCCACGGTAACTCCCTGTCGCACAACACCCCGGGGTCCATCGGTATGGCGCAGGATCCCGGTCGTGTGTTTCCGGGTAAGCGCATGGCCGGTCACCTCGGTAACGTGACTGCCACTGTTCAGAATCTCGAAGTCGTTCGTGTCGACGAAGCTCGCGGGCTCCTGCTCGTTCGCGGTGCCGTGCCTGGCGCCGCTGAAGGCGTTGTGATCGTCCGTCCGGCTGTGAAAGCGGGGGCGTGATGGAACTCAAACTTATCGGCAATGACGGCGCCGCAGCCGGCTCAGTGCAAGCCTCCGACTCCCTGTTTGCTCGCGACTACAACGAAGCGCTGGTGCATCAAGTTGTGGTGGCCTTCCAGGCTAACGCACGCTCCGGCAATCGCGCCCAAAAGGGTCGCTCTGAAATCGCCAAATCCACGCGCAAGCCCTGGAAGCAAAAGGGCACGGGCCGTGCCCGCGCGGGTATGGCGTCCAGCCCCCTGTGGCGCGGCGGCGGTAAGATTTTCCCCAGCAGCCCGGATGAAAATTTCAGCCAGAAAGTGAACCGCAAGATGTACCGCGCGGGTCTGGCCTCGATCCTCTCCGAACTCGCTCGTCAGGGTCGTCTGGCGGTGGTGGATGGTCTCGCGCTCGAGGCCCCCAAGACCAAGCTGCTCGCCACCAAGCTGAAGGGCATGGGTCTGGATCGTGTGCTGCTCATCACCGACAGCTACGACGAAAACCTGGTTTTGTCCTCGCGCAACCTGCCCAATGTGCTGGTGCTTGAAGCTCATCAGGCTGACCCTGTGTCGCTGGTGCGCTTCCCGAAGGTCGTGCTGACCCGCGGCGCTGTGGCCAAATTTGAGGAGATCCTGGGATGAGCGCCTATAGCGAAAACCGTTTGCTGCAAGTGCTGCTTGCACCGCAGATTTCCGAAAAGGCTACCTTCGTGGCCGACAAGAACGACCAAGTGATTTTCCGCGTCGCACCCGATGCCACCAAGCCTGAAATCAAGGCGGCTGTCGAGTTGCTGTTCAAGGTCAAGGTCGAATCCGTTCAGGTTGCCAACGTCAAAGGCAAAGCCCGCCGTTTCGGTCGCATTGAAGGCCGTCGTCAGGGCTGGAAGAAAGCCTTCGTCAGCCTCGAGAGCGGCCAGGAAATCAACTTCATGGCCGGGGAGCAATAATCATGGCACTCGTTAAAGTCAAACCGACTTCCGCCGGGCGTCGCGCTGTTGTGAAGGTCGTTAATGAAGACCTCCACAAGGGTAAGCCCTTTGCCGGTCTCGTTGAAAAGAAACACCGTGGCGCTGGTCGCAACAACAACGGCCGTATCACCATGCGTCACCAAGGTGGCGGCCATAAGCAACATTACCGTGTGGTCGACTTCCGTCGCGACAAGGACGGTATCGCCGCCCGCGTCGAGCGCCTGGAATATGACCCCAACCGCTCCGCCAATATCGCGTTGCTGCTCTATGCAGACGGTGAGCGCCGCTACATCATCGCCCCCAAGGGCGTGACGGTTGGCACCCAGCTGATGTCGGGGTCTGAGGCCCCGATCAAGCCGGGCAATGCCTTGCCGCTGCGCTCGATTCCGGTCGGTACCACCATTCACTGCGTGGAAATGATCCCTGGCAAGGGCGCCCAAATGGCCCGCTCCGCGGGTGCCGGCGTGCAGCTGCTGGCTCGGGAAGGCTCCTACGCCCAAGTGCGTCTGCGCTCAGGTGAAATTCGCCGGGTGCATGTGGAGTGCCGCGCCACCATTGGTGAAGTCGGCAACGAAGAGCACAACCTTCGCAAGATCGGTAAAGCCGGTGCCAACCGTTGGCGCGGTATCCGCCCGACCGTTCGCGGCGTGGCAATGAACCCGATCGATCACCCGCATGGTGGTGGTGAAGGCCGCACCGGCGAAGCCCGCACGCCTGTGAGCCCGTGGGGCACACCGGCCAAGGGCTACCGCACCCGTCGCAACAAGCGCACGAACAGCATGATCGTGCAGCGTCGGTATAAGAGATAAGGGGTAACACATGGCTCGTTCAATCAAGAAAGGCCCGTTTGTAGACGGACACCTCCTCGACAAGGTCGGCAAGGCGCGCGAAACAAGCGACAAGCGCCCGATCAAGACCTGGTCGCGTCGTTCGACTGTGATGCCCGAATTCGTTGGCCTCACCTTCGGTGTCCACAACGGCAAGCAACACATCCCGGTGTATGTGACCGAAAACATGGTCGGTCACAAACTCGGCGAGTTTGCGCTCACCCGCACCTTCAAGGGGCATGCTGCCGCCAAGAAGGCTGTGGTCAAGAAATAAGGGGCGATGATGGAAACCAATGCCATTTTGAAAGGCGTGCGCCTGTCGGCCCAAAAGGGCCGTCTGGTTGCTGATCTGGTGCGCGGCAAGCCCGTGGATCAGGCACTCAACATCCTTCACTTCTGCCCCAAGAAGGGCGCGAAGATCATCAAGAAGGTTCTCGAATCCGCCATCGCCAATGCTGAGCATAACGACGGCGCCGATATCGACACCCTCAAGGTGAAAACCATCTATGTGGAAAAGGGCGTGGTGCTGAAGCGCTTCACCGCGCGCGCCAAAGGTCGCGGCAATCGCATCCTGAAGCCGACCTGCCACATCTTTCTGACGGTCGGGAACTGAGGAAAACCATGGGACAGAAAATTCATCCGACAGGCTTCCGTCTGGCTGTCAGCCGTGATTGGGGTTCGCGCTGGTTTGCCAAATCGGCCGACTTCTCGCGCATGCTCAATGAAGACATCAAGGTTCGCAAATACCTGGATAAAAAGCTTGCCCACGCGTCTGTGAGTCGCGTCCTCATCGAGCGTCCCGCCAAGAATGCCCGCATCACCGTATTCTCGGCGCGTCCGGGTGTGGTGATCGGCAAAAAAGGCGAAGACATCGAAGTGCTGAAGGCCGATCTGCAAAAGATCGTCGGCGTGCCGGTGCATGTGAATATCGAAGAAGTGCGCAAGCCCGAAGTTGATGCGCAACTGATCGCTGACTCCATCGCGCAGCAGCTGGAAAAGCGCATTATGTTCCGCCGCGCCATGAAGCGCGCCATGCAGAACGCCATGCGCTTGGGCGCACAGGGCATCAAGATTATGAGCTCGGGTCGTCTGAATGGCGCGGAAATCGCCCGTACCGAGTGGTATCGCGAAGGACGTGTGCCGCTGCACACCCTGCGTGCCAACATCGATTACGGCTTCTCCGAAGCCAAGACCACCTACGGCATCATCGGCATTAAGGTGTGGGTGTTCAAGGGCGAGATCCTCGGTCGTGGCGAGCAGCCGGTGGCTGCTGAACCTACGACTGAAGACACCCGCCGCCCCAAGCGGCCAGCTCGTAGCGAAGGCGATGCCCGCCCCGCTGCCCGTCGCACCGCCAAAAAAGATGACGCGGCTGGCAGCGATGTCAAGCCCGCAGCCGAAGGTGGGGACGCGCCCGCCAAGGCCCCCACAAAACGCGTAAGAAAGTCAGGAGCCAGCGATGCTGCAGCCAGCGAGAAGAAAGTATCGTAAAGAGCAAAAGGGCCGTAATAAGGGCATCGCTACCCGCGGCACCAAAGTGAGTTTCGGCGAATTTGGTCTGAAAGCCACCGCGCGTGGCCGCCTGACCGCTCGTCAAATCGAATCCGCTCGTCGCGCCATGACCCGCCACATCAAGCGGGGTGGCCGCATTTGGATTCGTGTCTTCCCGGACAAGCCGATCTCCCAGAAGCCTGCTGAAGTGCGGATGGGTAACGGCAAAGGCAACCCGGAGTATTGGGTCGCCGAAATCCAGCCGGGCAAGGTGCTCTATGAAATGGACGGCGTGAATGAAGCGCTGGCCCGCGAAGCCTTCGCCCTGGCCGCGGCTAAATTGCCCTTGGCCACCACCTTCGTAGTCAGACAGCTGGGGTAAGCCATGAAAGCCAGTGAGTTGAAAGATAAAGACACAGCCGCGCTGAACCAGGAGCTCACCTCCTTGCTGAAAGCGCAGTTTTCCTTGCGTATGCAACACGCGACCCAGCAGCTCGCCAATGTGAGCCAGTTGGGCAAAGTGCGCCGCGACATCGCGCGCGTGCGCACCGTGCTGCGTGAAAAGGCGGGTGCAAAATGAGTGAGACAGCAAGCGTGAAGCGCACGCTGACCGGCCGTGTGGTCAGCGACAAAATGCAAAAAACCGTGACAGTGCTGGTCGAGCGTCGTGTTAAGCACGCGCTTTACGGCAAGATCGTTACCTTGTCCAAGAAGTACCACGCGCATGTTGAAGGGCTGGAAGCCGCCGAAGGTGACCTCGTTGAAATCGAGGAGTGCCGTCCGATTTCCCGCACCAAGGCCTGGCGCGTGACC
>JBEAUN010000328.1:0-3565 GCA_041161415.1 Pseudomonadota bacterium
GCCAAGGCTTGGGCCGCATGCGGCAAAACAAAATGTGCCCTGGCATCCGCGCGCTCTTTGCCGTGGCGGGGCGCGAGGCCGCCAAAGCCAGCGCCTTTGATATGGGCTTTGCGCTCGGGCCGCGCTTGAATGCGGCGGGGCGCTTGTCGGATATGTCGCTGGGTATTGAGCTCCTCACCACGGACGATGCGGCCCGCGCCATGAACATCGCGCAAGAGCTCGACAAGCTCAACCGCGAGCGCCGCACCATCGAAGCCGAAATGACCGACACCGCCCAGCGCGTGCTGGACACGCTCGATGCCGGCGTTGATAGCGCCATCAGCCTCTTCGAGCCCGACTGGCATCAAGGCGTGATCGGCATTCTCGCCTCGCGCATCAAAGACCGCCTGCACCGCCCCACCTTTGTGTTCGCACGCGGTAATGCAGGCGAAATCAAAGGCTCGGGCCGCTCGATTCCGGGGCTGCATCTGCGCGATGCGTTGGACCTCATCTCCAAGCGCGAACCGGATTTACTGCTGAAATTCGGCGGCCACGCAGCCGCCGCCGGCGTCACCGTCAAAGAAGAAAACTTCGCCCGCTTCAACACGCAATTCAATGCCGTGGCCGCTGAGCTCTTGAGCGAAGCCGACCTCACCCGCACCATCGAAACCGACGGCCCCTTGGAATCCGGCTATCTCTCGCTGGAAACCGCCCGCATGATCGACAACGAAATCTGGGGCCAGGGCTTCCCGGCGCCGATTTTCGATGATGTGTTTGAAGTGGAATCGCAGCGGCTGTTGAAAGACAAGCACCTTAAGCTCACGCTCAGAAAAAACGGCGCTCGCATCCAGGGCATCCGCTTCAATCACGCCGACCCCGCGCCCGAACGGATTCGCGCAGCCTACCGGCTGAGCGTGAATGAATTCAACGGGGTGGCGAATGTGGAAGTGATGCTGGAGCATTTTGAGCCGGCTTGAGCGAATTCGCTAGAAACCCGCGCCGCGCCTTCGCTTCACGATGACGCGGCCAGTCTCGGCCATGTATAATTTCGCGTTTTATTGCGAAGCCTCAAAATGGAAGCCGAACGTTTAAACGCCATCGCCCACCACCTAACTGAGCTCTCCACCCGAGCGGCTCAGTTGCGGAGGTATCTTTGACTTCGACGCCAAATCCGCGCGTCTTGAAGCCCTCGCCGTCGAACTCGAAGACCCGAAAATCTGGGACGACGCCCCGCGCGCCCAGGAGCTAGGCCGCGAGAAAAAATCACTGGAATCTGTGGTGAGCGCGCTCACCCATATCGGGCAATCGATCACCGACACCACCGATCTCTTTGAACTCGCTCGCGAAGAGGCGGATGAATCCACTGTCGCTGCCGTGGAGTCCGATCTCGCTGGCATTGAAAAGCAAGTCGCCGGGCTTGAGTTTCGCCGCATGTTTCACAACCCGGCCGACCCGAATAACTGCTTCATCGACATCCAGGCCGGCGCGGGCGGCACCGAGGCGCAAGACTGGGCCTCGATGCTCTATCGCATGTACCTTCGCTATTGCGAACGGCGCGGCTTTAAGGTTGAAGTGCTCGAAGAATCCGAAGGCGAAGTCGCTGGCATCAAGACCGCCACCATCAAGGTGTCGGGCGAATATGCTTATGGGTATCTGCGCACTGAATCCGGCATCCATCGGCTGGTGAGAAAATCCCCCTTCGATTCCAATGCGCGGCGTCACACCTCGTTCTCGAGTGTGTTTGTGTATCCGGAAGTGGATGACTCCATCGAAGTGGACATCAACCCCGCCGACATCCGCACCGACACCTTCCGCGCCTCCGGGGCGGGCGGTCAGCACATCAATAAAACCGACTCCGCGGTGCGCTTGACCCACATCCCCACGGGCATCGTGGTGCAATGCCAAAACGACCGCTCACAGCACCGCAATCGCGCTGAAGCCATGGCGATGTTGAAATCGCGCCTCTATGAAGTCGAGCTCAGAAAGCGCCAGGCCGAGCAGCAAAAACTCGAAGAATCCAAAACCGACATCGGCTGGGGGCATCAGATTCGCTCCTATGTTCTCGACCAATCCCGCATCAAGGATTTGCGCACCGACGTGGAAATCGGCAACACCCAGGGCGTGCTGGACGGCGACCTGGATGCCTTTATCGAAGCGAGCTTGAAGCTCGGCGTGTAATCGAAAGCCCAAAATGAGTGATCCCCAAACCGTCGCCGCCCCCGCGGCCGACCATGTAGAAGAAGAAAACCGCATCGTCGCCGAGCGCCGCGCCAAGCTGGCCGCCTGGCGCGAGACGGGCGGTGCTTACCCCAACGATTTTTCACGCGAAAATTTCGCTGAAAAAATTCTCGAGCTCTATGCCGAGAAAGCGCCCGAGGAGCTCGAGTCGCTCCCCGTCAGCGTGAAAATCGCCGGCCGCATGATGCTAAAGCGCGTGATGGGCAAGGCGAGTTTCGCCACGCTGCAAGACGCCTCTGGCCGCATTCAGATTTTCATCACCAATGACGGTGTGGGCGAAGAGACCCACGCGGCATTCAAGCACTGGGATATCGGCGATATCCTGGGCGTGGAAGGCACGCTCTTCAAAACCAAAACCGGCGAGCTCACGGTGCGGGCCTCGCTGGTGCGGCTCTTGTCCAAGGCGCTGCGGCCGCTGCCGGAGAAATTCCACGGGCTCACTGATGTCGAGCAAAAATACCGCGCCCGGCATCTTGATCTCATCATGAATGAAGCCACGCGGGCCACCTTTGTCGCCCGCAGCCGGATGATTCAAAGCATCCGCCATTACATGACCCACCACGGCTTCTTGGAAGTAGAAACGCCGATGATGCACCCCATCCCCGGCGGCGCTTCGGCCAAGCCTTTTGTCACGCATCACAATGCGCTGGATATGGAGATGTTCCTGCGCATCGCGCCGGAGCTTTATTTGAAGCGCCTGGTGGTGGGCGGCTTTGAAAAAGTCTTCGAGGTGAATCGCAATTTCCGCAATGAGGGCGTCTCGCCGCGCCACAACCCGGAATTCACCATGATGGAATTCTACGAGGCCTACAGCGATTACCAAGACCTCATGAATTTCACCGAAGGCCTGCTGCGCCACGCCGCGCGCGAGGCCTTGGGCACCGAGCATTTCCAATATCAAGGCCGCCCGCTGGACCTCGGCAAGCCCTTCGCCCGGCTCACCATCGCGCAGGCGATTCACCAATATCACCCGGGCTTTTCGCTGCAGCAGTTGGGCGATGAAGCCTGGCTGCGCGAAAAGCTCGCCGCGATGAAGGTCGAGGTGCCCGCGCATTTCGGCTTGGGCGCGTTGCAGCTTTTGTTGTTTGAAGAAACCACCGAAGCCGAGCTTTTCGAGCCCACTTTCATCGTCGATTACCCCGCTGAAGTGAGCCCCTTGGCGCGCCGCTCCGACACCAACCCGGAGATCACCGAACGCTTCGAGCTTTTCATCGTCGGCCGCGAGATCGCCAATGGGTTTTCGGAGCTGAACGACCCCGAAGACCAAGCCGACCGCTTTCGCGCCCAAGCTGCTGCCAAAGAGGCGGGCGATGAAGAGGCGATGTATTACGACGCCGATTACATCCGC
>JBEAUN010000349.1:0-6748 GCA_041161415.1 Pseudomonadota bacterium
CGGCGCGCGCTTTGGCTTCGCGCTCGGCATGACGCTTGCCTTCTTCCAGGCGCTCTTGGTGAAGGGCTTCGCGGCGGGCGAATTCGGCTTCGCGGGCGGCGCTGGCTTCGCGTTCGCGGGCAGCTTTTTCGGCGGTGGCTTGCGCTTCTGCTGGTGCGGCGGCTTTGGCTGCGGATTCTTGGGTGGCGGCTTGGCGCAGGTGGATTTCGCGTTGCAGGCGGCGGCTCTCCGCTTCGAGCTGGCGGATTGCCAGCCGGGCGGCCACATCGTCCTTGCGTGATTGATCGAGGCAGGCGGATACCAGCACTTTTTTGTAACACGCGGCATCACGCGCAGCCAGTGCCTCAGCGGCGAGCTTGCGCTGTGCCGCGGCTTCTGTGTTCAGGCTTTGAATCTTCGCTTGCAGCGCCGCGGTTTCCTCGGGCGTGATGGGCGCGATCGGCGCTGCCAGCACAGCACTTGAACCGAGCAGCCACACACCGAGTGCGGAAAAAATCTTGGGAGGTCGCATAAGGCCGCAAAGCTTACACCAAGGCCGCGGGCTTCACACACGGGTAGAATGCGCAACCTTTCTTCAAACATCGTCGTTGTCGTGATCGTCTTCCAGAATCTCACCTTGGCCCGTGGTGCGCGCACGCTCATCGAGGGCGCTAATTTACAAATCCACCCCGGCTGGCGAGTGGGCCTGACGGGCGCCAATGGCTGCGGCAAATCGAGCCTGATGGCCGCCTTGCGCGGCGAGCTTTTTCCTGAGCGCGGTGAGCTGGCCCGGCCCGCGCAGTGGGTGGTGGCGCATGTGGCGCAAGACACCCCGGCGCTGCCCACCCCGGCGATTGAATTCACGCTCGATGGCGATGCCGAATTGCGCGAGCTGGAGGCGCTGCTCGCGGGTATCTTGCCGCATGAGGGCGTGAAAATGGCCGAGCTCCATGAGCGCATGCAGACCATCGGCGCCTATGGCGCGCGCGCCCGGGCGGCGGCGTTATTGCATGGTTTGGGTTTTCGCGATGAGCAATTCGATTGGCCGGTGGCGAAGTTTTCCGGCGGCTGGCGGGTGCGCCTGAATCTGGCGCGCGCGCTGATGTGTCGCTCGGATTTATTGCTGCTCGATGAGCCCACCAATCACCTCGATCTCGAGGCGGTGGTGTGGCTCGAGAGCTGGCTGCGCGAGTATCGCGGTACCTTGATGCTGATCTCTCATGATCGCGATTTTCTTGATGCGGTGGTGGGCCATATCGCCCACATCGAGGGCCAGCGCTTGACGCTTTACACCGGCCATTACAGCGATTTCGAGCGCCAACGCGCAGCGCGGCTTGCCAATCAGCAAGCCAGCTTTGAAGCCCAGCAGCGCACCCGTGCTCACTTGCAAAAATATATCGATCGTTTTCGCGCTCAGGCCACCAAGGCCCGCCAGGCGCAAAGCCGCATCAAGGCGCTCGGGCGCATGGAGGAGATCGCGGCCGCGCATGTGGATACGCCATTTACCTTCAGCTTTCGCGAGCCGGGGCCCTCGCCGGATCCTTTGCTGGTGCTTGAGGACGCTGCCGCGGGCTATGGCGGGCAGGCGATTTTAAGTGGGGTAAATCTCACTTTGCGGCCGGGGTGCAGGGTGGGGCTGCTGGGCGCCAATGGCGCGGGGAAATCCACGCTTATCAAATTGCTGGCGGGGGAGAGCGCCACGCTGGTTGGCGAGCGGCGTGAAGGCAAGGGCTTGCTGATTGGGTATTTCGCGCAGCATCAGCTGGAGCAACTGCGCGCGGATGAGTCGCCCTTGCAACACCTGCAGCGCGAGGCTTCCACCACGCGCGAGCAGGTCTTGCGCGATTATCTGGGCGGCTTTGATTTTCGTGGCGAGACCGTTGAGACGCCGATTGCGCGATTTTCCGGGGGCGAGAAATCGCGGCTGGCGCTCGCCTTGCTGATTTGGCGCAAGCCCAATTTATTGCTGCTCGATGAGCCCACCAATCACCTTGATCTCGAAATGCGCGAGGCGCTCACCTTGGCGCTCAATGAATTCGAAGGCGGCGTGGTGGTGGTCTCGCATGATCGGCATTTGCTGCGCACCACGGTGGATGAATTTTTGCTGGTGGAAGGCGGGCGGGTGACGGCCTTCGATGGCGATCTGGAAGACTATCGTACGGCCCGGCAGGCCGCGCCGGCTGGCCCTGCTGCGGAGGACGCATCGCTACGCCGCCAGCAGCGCGAGAGCGCCCAGGCGGATCGGCAGGCCTGGCTTGCCAAGCGTCGTGACATCAATCGCGAGATTGCCGAGATCGAGAAAAAACTCGCTCGCTTTAATGACGAAAAAACCAGCCTGGAAACACGCTTGGCCGCGGCGGATTTTTATACCGCAACTGCCCCCGCGGAGGTGCAGGAAAGCTTGAAGCGTCAAGCGCAATTGCAATCGAGTGTGGAGGGGTTGGAGATGGATTGGCTTGCCGCTCAGGAGGCTCTTGAGGCGCTGGGGGAAGAGCCCGGACGGCGCTGATTGGGCGGGGTATTCGCCGGTTATCGCCCTTGGCGCACAACGCCTGGGTAACTTCGTTGCCCGCGCTATGGGTTCTCTCTGATGCCTTGTCTTCGCGGGCGCGACACAGGCCACGCGGCGTGCGACGTCTGCTGCGGTACACTGTGCATACCCTTTCGACATTCGCGATCATCATGCACGCCCAGCGCTTTTATACCCTCACCGCTTCCTGCCCCGACCGTGTGGGCATTGTGGCCCGTGTGGCGACGTTCATCGCCGAGCATCAAGGCTGGATTCTGGAAACGGCGCATCATGCCGATGCCGAATCGTTGCGCTATTTCATGCGCATCGAAATCAAGGCCGATTCGCTGCCCTTTCATCTGGCCGAGTTTCGCGCGCGCTTTGCGCCGATCGCGCAGGAATTCCAGATGGAGTGGAAGATCACCGATTCAGCGGTCAAGAAACGCGTGGTGGTGCTGGTGTCCAAACAAGAACACTGCCTCTATGATCTGCTCGCCCGCTGGCAATCGAAAGAGCTCGACATCGAGATCCCCTGCGTGATTTCCAACCACGAAACCTTCCGCGGTTTTGTGGAGTGGCATGGCATTCCTTTTCACCATGTGCCGGTGGGGCCGGACAACAAAGCCGCGGCGTTTGATGAGATACGCAGGTTGTTTGATGAAGTGGGCGGCGATGTGATGGTGTTGGCGCGTTACATGCAAGTGCTGCCGCCTGATCTTTGCGCGGCTTACCCTGGGCGCATCATCAATATTCACCACTCGTTCCTGCCGTCATTTGTGGGCGCGCGGCCTTATCACCAGGCTTATGAGCGCGGGGTGAAACTGATCGGCGCCACCTGCCATTATGTGACCGAAGAACTCGATGCTGGGCCGATCATCGAGCAGGATGTGATTCGCATCGACCATGGCGATTCAGTCAATGATCTGGTGCGCTACGGCAAGGACATCGAAAAAGCCGTGCTGGCCCGCGGGGTGCGCTATCACGTGGAAGACCGGCTGCTGTTGAATGGCAATCGGACGGTGGTGTTGCGTTAGCCTGATGGAGCCGGTCCTCGGCTACAACATCCCCCGCTGCTCGAGATACTGCCGAATAATCTCAAGCCGAACCAAGGGCTCATCGAGCTCGAGCAGGCCTTGCTTGGCAGGCTGGGGCATCGGCAGTAATTCGCAGAAGCGATAGCCCACCCAGCTCGCGTCATAAAACTCATGCGGCTCGCGTACGGCCTCGGGCCCGGCCTTGCCCACGATGACGCGCAGCGCATTGCAAAGCTCGCGCATGTTGTCTGGCACCGGCAGGCGAAGCTCCGGCAGGATGCGCTCGGTTTGGGCGCGCAGCAGCCCGCTGGCATCAGCCTGGCTGGTGAGAATCCGAAATCGCTCGCCGCCGGTGGCCGCGATTTGCAATAAGCCCAGTTGCTCCATGTCCCAGTGATGGATGGTGGCTTTCACCCCCACCAAGTGCGGCACCGCCGGCTCGCCGGCTTCGCGCCCCTGCGAGATCAGGCACACCCCAAAGGGGCTGCCGGCCTTCAAGCAATCGGCCACCATGCGCAAATAGCGCTGTTCGAAAATCCGCAGGCGAATCACCCCACCGGGGAACAGCACCGTGTTGAGCGGAAAAATCGGCAGCGTTGAAATCTGCGAGCCGGTGGCGATGGTGTCTTCAGGTGGGGCGAGGCTGGCCATCAGTGGGCTCCCGGCGGGCTCTCTTCACCCCAGCGCGACATCAGCGAATGCGTAACGCCGATTTGATCAAGCACCCGGGCGACGATGAAATCAACGATCTCTTGCACACTTTGCGGCCGATGATAAAAGCCCGGATTCGCCGGCAGAATCACTGCCCCGGCGCGCGAGAGCTTCAGCATGTTTTCCAGGTGCAGCGCGGAAAAGGGTGTTTCGCGTGGCACCAGCACGAGTTTCTTTTGTTCTTTCAGCACCACATCGGCGGCGCGTTCGATGAGATTTTGCGCAAGCCCTGCGGCAATCGCGGCCAGGGTGCCCATCGAACAGGGGCAGACCACCATGGCATCCGGTGGGTTGGAGCCGGAGGCGAGCGGCGCGAACCATTCTTCGCGGCCATACACCCGCAGCTGGCCGCTGGCGGCGCCAAAGCGCGTGACAAAATCCGCTTCGACCTCGCTGGCGCGGGCGGGCAGCGACAAATCCATTTCCTGCCGCGCCACGATTTGCGCCACTTGGGAGTAGAGCACCTGCACCCGCACCCCCGCTGCCACCAGCACTTCGATCAGGCGAATGCCGTAGGGCATGCCTGATGCGCCGGTCAGCGCCACTGCAATAGTTTTTTGTTGAGACATCTTGCATGCACTCCAACAGCCTTAGGGTCATCATGCGCGAGGCGGCGTGGTCGCGCAAGTGTTGAGCGGATGCGCCCGCAGCCACGCCGCGGCGGCCAGCCCATTGGCCAGCCCAAAAACCAGCGCGGCGCTGGCAAACACCGGCACCAGATAAAACACCCCATCATGCGGCACCAGCCACAGCCTTGCCACCACAAGTTGCCCGGCGATGTGCGCAAAGGATCCCAACAGGCTCACGCTGACGAGGCCAAAATTTTTCGGCAAAAAGCGCGCCGCTAGGCCCATCACCATCAAGCTCGCCAGCGCCCCGCAGAGGCTCAAGAAAAACCCCGGCGCCAGAAATTGGCCGAGCAAAAGGCTGCCCGCAAACACACGTAACAAGCCCACCCACAGCGCATCGCGAAAGCCATGTCGGCTCAATACGATCAGCGTGATGATATTGGCAAGCCCCGGTTTGACCCCCGGCAAGGGCAAGGGAAAAGCAGCCTCGGCAATCGATAACGCAATCGCAGCCGCGGCAAAGCGGGCGATGCGCTCATCATCGGCATCGGGCTTAATACGCAAGGCTGTCATAGGGTCGATTGCGGCCAACGAGGCTCAAGCTCACTTCATTGGGCGCGCAGATGGCGATGCTATTGGCCGCGGTGAGCCAGCCTTGGCGCACGCAGTATTGTCTTGGCCCCGGGTCGGCCGCCACACGGGCGCGCCCGGGTTGAATTTCGATGCGGGTGAGCCCCAAGGGGCCGGGCACGTCCAGCACCTTCGATTCGGCCAGCCGCACTTCGGCAAAGACCTTGCCGCCGGCGCGCACCACCACCTTGTCAGCCGCGCCGCCGCGCCACATCAGGAGGAAGCTCACAATGACCGCGCCACCCAACATGACCAGCATCAGCCAGTCACCGCCTTTCATCAGATGGCGCCAGTGGGCTTGCATCGCCTAGCGCAGCGAGCGGTGTCGCACCAGCACGCGGGCGTGTTGGGAGAACTGCATCGACAGCCACTGCGCAAAATACACCGACCGATGCTGCCCGCCGGTGCAACCGATGGCCACTGTGAGATAGCTGCGGTTGTCGCGCACAAAACTCGGCAGCCACTCGGCCACGAAACGGCGGATGTCCTCGCGCATTTTCAGCACATCCGGTTGGGCTTCGAGAAAATCGATCACGGCCTGATCACAGCCGGTGAGCGCGCGCAGCGAGGCCTCATAGTGCGGATTGGGCAGGCTGCGCACATCGAACACCAAATCGGCATCAAGCGGGATGCCGTATTTGAAACCGAAAGATTCAAACAGCACCGTCATGCCCGCCGCCGCCTCCAGCGAGAGAAAATCTTTCACCCAGTTGCGCAGCGCATTGGGGTGAAGATCGCTGGAATCGATGCGATGAGAGCGCTCCGCGATGGGGGCCAGCGCCTCGCGCTCGCGGGCGATGGCTTCCGCCAGCGTGGCGGATTCATCCGCCAGCGGATGGCGGCGGCGGGTTTCGGAAAAACGCGCAATCAGCGTGGCATCGCGGGAATCGAGAAACAGCACGCGCAAGTCGATGCCCTGCTGGCTCAAGACTTCAATCTCCTGCGGCAAGGCCGCAATCGAGGCGCCCGAGCGCATATCGACAGCCACCGCCACCCGGCGCTGATGCTCGGTTTGCAATTGCAGGATCAAAGCGTGCAGCAGATTGGCGGGCAGATTATCGACGCAATAAAAGCCCGCGTCTTCCAGTGCATTGAGTGCAATGGATTTGCCGGAGCCGGACAAGCCGCTGATGAGCACGAGTTGCATGGTCTCATTGTATCGCGGCAGGCTTGCAATCCGCTTGATTGCTTGCGTGCCCCAGGGCCGGAGCATCAAAACTCGTTCACGCTCAGGCACCTACCACGGGCTGTTGTAAACAGCCAGGAAATCGTGTCCACTCTCGGATTTTTTCCACGAGAGATGACCGACAAGAACG
>JBEAUN010000350.1:0-4497 GCA_041161415.1 Pseudomonadota bacterium
CGTTCTTGTCGGTCATCTCTCGTGGAAAAAATCCGAGAGTGGACACGATTTCCTGGCTGTTTACAACAGCCCGTGGTAGGTGCCTGAGCGTGAACGAGTTTTGATGCTCCGGCCCTGCCGACCAACCCCTCTCATCGACACAAACACAAGGCACCAAGAACCAAAATCGCCCAACGAAAAGTTGTGTGCATACGGTAGCGTTTGCGGGAAAGGGATGGGGAAGAGGGCGCGCACGCAGCCCACGCGCTCGGCTCTGCCAACTGATTGTGATGAAGTGGTTTTTGATGCTCCGGCCCTGCACGAAGCCGCGCTGACAAGGCAGGCTTGCCGCGCATCAAGCCTTCACTGCCACCAGCCGCGTGTATTTTTCCATCAACTGCTCGCGGGTTTCCGCTCGCTCCGGATCGAGCGGGATGCAATCTACCGGGCACACCTGCTGGCATTGCGGCTCATCGAAATGCCCCACGCATTCAGTGCATTTATCGGGGTCGATTTCGTAGATTTCCTCGCCCTGATAAATCGCGCCATTGGGGCACTCGGGCTCGCACACATCGCAGTTGATACATTCATCGGTGATCATCAAAGCCATGACACTTATCCTTGCTGCAATTTCCGGGTGATTCTTTCGACCACCACCGGGTGGGCGAATTTGCTGACATCCCCGCCCAAAAGGCCGATTTCGCGCACCATGGTGGCGGAGATAAACATGTATTGATCAGACGGCGTCATGAAGACGGTTTCCACATCCGGCCGCAGGCTGCGATTCATGCCCGCCATCTGGAATTCGTATTCGAAATCCGAGACGGCGCGCAGCCCGCGCACAATCACGCGCGCATTGTGTGCGGTCAAAAAATCCATCAAGAGGCTGGAGAACCCCTGCACTTCCACATTGGGATAGACCGAGAGCACTTCACGGGCCAGCTCGACGCGCTCATCGAGCGTGAAAAAGGGCCGCTTGCCACGGCTGTCGGCCACCCCCACCACCACTTTTTCAAACAGCGAACAGGCGCGGCGCACCAGGTCTTCATGCCCGCGGGTGATGGGGTCGAAGGTGCCAGGATAAATGGCGATGCGTTCTGTCATGCTTGCTCCGCGCCGGCTTGCGCCATGAGTTGATAATGAACCTGCCCGGCCACCCCGCGCCGGATCGCCTGCCAGGGCCCGAGTGCTTCGATAGGGGCTTCGGCTTCGACATACAGCAGCGCGCGGCTGCCCGCCACTTTCATCAGGCCGGGCAACACGCGATCGAGCCAGCCGGCGCGATAGGGCGGGTCAAGAAAAATGAGATCGAAGTTGCCCAATGAGTTGCCCGCAGCCTGCTGCAGGAATTTTACCGCATCGCCGCGCAGCGCTTTCACATTGGGCGCAGGCAAGCTCGCAATCGCCTCTTCCAGCAGGCGATAGGCGCGGGCGTCCTGCTCCACCATCACCACTTCAGTGGCCCCGCGTGAGGCGGCTTCAAAGCCCAGCACGCCGCTGCCGGCGAAAAGATCGAGACAGCGCCAGCCCTCCAGCGTCTGCCCCAGCCAATTAAAAAGCGTCTCGCGCACCCGATCTGGCGTGGGCCGCAGCCCGGGCACCGCGGCCACTTGCAGCAGGCGGCTACGATGGGTGCCGCCCACGATTCTCACCCTGCTCACTTTTTTTCCGTCGACTCCGCCGCTTGCTTGGCCACCGGCCCGACAATCACCGTCACCAGATGTTCCGGTTTCACCCGACGGCCAAAGGCCTCGCGAATCTGCGCCGCGCTCACTGCCTCGATACGTGCCGGATAGGTGTCGAGATAATCGAGCGGCAGCTTATAAAAGCCAATCACCGACACCACATCAAGCAGTTTTCGATTGCTATCCACACGCAACACAAAGCCATTGATGATGTTGCGCTTGGCGTCTTTCAATTCCTCGGCAGTGGGGCCTTTGGCAAGAAACGCATCGAGCGTGTCGCGCGCCACTTTCAAGGCTTCATCGGTTTGCTCGGCCTTGGTTTGCAGCCCGATCTGAAAAAGGCCCTCGGCTTGGGCCGGCGCGAAATAGCTGTACGCGCTATACGCCAGGCCGCGCTTTTCCCGCACTTCCTTCAACATGCGCGAGACAAAGCCGCCGCCGCCCAACACATAATTGCCCACCGACAAAGCGTAGAAATCTGGGTCACCCCGGCGCAGGCTGGGCATACCGATCGCCACATGACTTTGCGAGGCGGGGTGATCAACCCGCAGGGTCTGCGCAGCAGGCAGCGTGGGCGAAGGAATGCTCACCGACGCGCAGTCGGTGGGCAGCTTTGCCGTCAGGCGCTCTGCAATCTGCGCGGCCTCCGCGCGCTCGATGGCGCCCACGAGCGTCACCACGGCGCGGCTGGCGCAGTAATTCTTGCGATAAAAATCCACGAGATCATCGCGCGTGATGCGGGACACCGATTCAACGCTCGGCGTCACGCCGTACGGGTGGCCTGGATACACCGCGGCAGCAAATCGTTTGCCCAGAATGCTGCCCGGCTGGGTGTCGGCTTCCTTGATGCCGGCAACGGCGCGGGCCACTTCGCGGGTGAGCACCGCCTGCGGGAAGGTCGGCTCGCGCAGGATGGTTTCAAAAAGATGGAGTGCCGCTTCTTTTTGCTTCTCGCTGGTCAGCGTGCGCAGCGTGGCGCTGGCGCGATCGGCATCGGTCGAGTTGCCCAACTGCGCGCCGGTGGCGGTCAATTTATCGGCGATGGCTTCTTCATCGAAGCTGCCTGCGCCGGCTTCCATGAGGTCATTGGTGAATCCCGCCAGCCCGGATTTTTCAGCCGGGGCATAGGCGCCACCGGCTGCGAAATCGATCTGCACATCGAGCATCGGCAGGCTGGTGCTTTTCACGAAATACACCCGCGCGCCTGAGGGGCTCACCCAGTGCTGGATATCCACCCCCGCCTGCGCCGAGCCGGCAATCAGGAGAGCGCTCAAAAGTAGTTTTTTCATGTGCGCATCCTCCTCAATGACGCAAGCCGAGCGGTTTTTTGGCTGAGGCATGGGCCATGGGCTGGGGCTCGAGCACCGCCACAGTGAGCGTGTCATCCTTGAAGTATTTCTGGGCCACCGCCTGCACCTCTTCGGCGCTCACCGTCTGCAATTTTTCAATGATTCGCTCGGTGTCGCGCCAGGACATGCCGATCACTTCCATCTGCCCGATTTCCATCGCCTGGCCGAATAGCGAGTCGCGCTTATACACCTGGGAGGCGATGATCTGCGTCTTCACGCGCTCGAGTTCCTCAGCGGTCACGCCCTCGCGCTGGATGCGCTCGATCTCGGCGCGGAGCGCCGCTTCCATTTGCGCCACGGTTTTGCCGGTGGCGGGCGTGCCTTCCATCACAAACAGACCTTCGCCGCGACCGGTGCCATCATAGCCAGCCCCCGCGGATTGAGCGACTTGGGTGCCACGCACCAGATTGCGCGGCAGACGCGAGGTGTTGTTGCCATCGAGCACTGCCGACAAGACTTCCAGCGCATAGGACTCGCGGTCTTTTTCCACATCCCGCAGCATCGGCACGCGCCAGGCCATGCTCACCACCGGCAGCTCGGCCGGGGCCTTCACGGTGAGGCGCTTGATACCCAACTGCTCAGGCTCTGCGCGGGGCTTGCGGGTAGGCAAGGCGCGCTTTTGAATCTTGCCGTAGGCTTTTTCCGCCAGCTTGAACACCGCGCGATGATCAACATCGCCCACCACCACCACGGTGGCGTTATTGGGCGTATACCAGCGCTGATACCAATCGCGGGCATCTTGCGCGGTCATGGCTTCGAGGTCATTCATCCAGCCGATCACCGGGCGGCGATAGGGATGGGCCTGAAAGACATTGGCCATCAGCCGCTCATAGAGCACCCCGGCGGGCTTATCATCGGTGCGCCAGCGCCGCTCTTCCATCACCACCTTGATTTCCTTGCTGAATTCTTCCTCGGTGAGGACCAGATTCACCATCCGGTCTGCTTCCAGCGCCATCATCTGCGGCAGGGCACTGGCCGGCACTTGCTGGAAATAGGCGGTGTAGTCTTGATTGGTGAACGCATTGTCGCGCCCGCCGGCGGCGGCCACGAGCTTATTGAATTCACCGCTTTTGCGCGTCTTGGTGCCTTTGAACATCAAATGCTCGAGCACATGCGCCACGCCTGAGGTGCCATCCACCTCATCAATCGCGCCGGCGCGATACCACACCATATGCACCACTGAGGGCGCGCGGCGGTCTTCCTTGACCACCACCTTGAGACCATTGGGCAGCGTGGTTTCAAAAGGGTTGGCACGGGCGGCAAAGGAAGCGGCCAAGGGGGCCACAAGGCAGGTAAGCAGCAGTATCAAGCGTTGCGGGCGCAAGGCGGGCATCTGGTACACTTTCATGCTGAACAGAAGGTGAGGATGATACCCCACCTTGGGGCGCGGCCAAATTGTGAAGCGCCTCATTTTTCCAACGCATTTTTCGAAGTGTCCGCGCAGAATTTTCTGCCTTGCCAGGCGCCATTGCCCATGTTTGGTT
>JBEAUN010000353.1:0-3633 GCA_041161415.1 Pseudomonadota bacterium
CATTTAAAACGCTACTTAAAACGAATACCGAGGAGTGAAATCATGGCGGAAATCACCGCTTCCATGGTCAAGGATCTGCGCGAGAAGACCGACGCGCCCATGATGGAATGCAAGAAGGCGCTGACCGAAGCCGCAGGCGACATGGCCAAGGCCGAAGAAATCCTGCGCGTGAAGCTGGGCAGCAAGGCCGCCAAGGCCTCGGCCCGCGTGGCCGCTGAAGGCGTGGTGGCAGCGTACATCGCCCCCGATGCCAAACTCGGTGCGATCATCGAAGTGAATTGCGAAACCGACTTCGTCGCCAAAAACGACGACTTCCTCGCCTTCACCGCTGCGCTCGCCAAGCTGGTGGCCGAACGCAACCCGGCCGATGTGGCCGCGCTCTCTGCCCTCGAAATCGGTAGTGCCACGGTGGAAGCCACCCGCACCGCGCTGGTGGGCAAGATCGGCGAGAACATGTCCATTCGCCGCTTCCGCCGCGTGGCCGCGCAAGGTCAGCTCAGCACCTACATCCACGGCGGCGCCAAGGTCGGTGTGCTGATCGATGTGGTGGGTGGCGATGAAGCGCTGCGCAAGGATCTGGCGATGCACATCGCGGCCTCCAAGCCGGTGTCGCTGTCGCAAGACGAAGTCCCCGCCGAGCTGATTCAAAAAGAGCGCGATGTCGCCGCAGCCAAGGCCGCCGAATCCGGCAAGCCCGCTGATATCGTCGAAAAGATGGTCACTGGCGCGGTGGCGAAGTACCTCAAGGAAGTCACCCTGCTCGGCCAGACCTTCGTGAAGGACGACAAGTTCACCATCGAAGCGCTGCTGAAATCCAAGTCCGCCAGCGTGGGGTCGTTCACGCTGTATGTGGTGGGCGAGGGCATCGAGAAGAAGACCAACGACTTCGCTGCTGAAGTCGCTGCCCAAGCCGCGGCTGCGGCGGCGGCTCGCTAATCGGTGTAGTGAGCCCCTTCGCGCTTGCCGTGTGGCAAGCACGAAGGGGCGCGAGCCAGGTTAGGGTTTCCCCGGCTTGGCTGCCCCCACCCCGATCGCTTTGAATGACGGGTTAGACGCGTAAAGGGCCCCACAGAGAGCCCAAGCGCTGTCACAATCACATCCCAATCAAGATAACGTCCGCAACGACAGGGAGCCCCACATCCATGCCGCAGCCCCATACCTTCAAGCGCATCTTGTTGAAACTCTCCGGCGAAGCCCTGATGGGTGATGATGCCTATGGCATCAACCGCGAGACAGTGAGCAGAATCGTCGCAGAGGTCGCTGAAATCTCGGCGCTAGGGGTGGAAATCGGCGTGGTGATCGGCGGCGGGAATATCTTCCGCGGTGCTGCGCTGGGCGCTGAAGGCATGGACCGCGCTACCGCCGATTACATGGGCATGCTCGCCACGGTGATGAATGCATTGGCGCTGCAAGACGCCATGCGCAAGGCCGGCATCAATGCCCGTGTGCAGTCCGCGCTCAATATCGAGCCAGTGGTCGAGCCCTACATCCGCGGCAAGGCGATTCGCTATTTGGAAGAGGGCAGGGTGGTGATTTTCGCCGCCGGCACCGGCAACCCCTTCTTTACCACCGACACCGCCGCCGCGCTGCGTGGTCGCGAGATCGAGGCGGAGATTGTCCTTAAGGCCACCAAGGTCGATGGTGTTTACACCGCCGACCCGCTAAAAGACCCCACCGCCACCCGCTTTGCGCGCATCAGTTTCGACGAGGCCATCAGCCGCGATCTCAAGGTGATGGATGCCACCGCGCTGGCGCTTTGCCGCGAACAGCGGCTGCCGATCAATGTCTTTTCAATCTTCAAGGAAGGCGCGTTGAAGCGCGTGGTGACAGGCCAGGATGAAGGCACCTTGGTGCATGTTTGATTCTGGCGACAGCCGCCACGCTCGATTCGCCGCTGCATACGCTTTAGGAAGCCCAACATGATTGCCGATCTTAAAAAGACGACCGAACAAAAAATGCAAAAATCGATCGAGGCGCTGAAAAACGACCTCGGCAAAATCCGCACCGGCCGCGCTCACGCGGGCATGCTGGATAACATTCAGGTGGAGTACTACGGCTCGCCGGTGCCGCTCACCCAGGTGGCGAACATCAATCTGATCGATGCCCGCACCATCGGTGTTTCCCCCTGGGAGAAAAAGATGATTCAGACCGTGGAGAAGGCAATCCGCGAATCCGATCTGGGCTTGAACCCATCCACCACGGGGGATGTCATCCGCGTGCCGATGCCCGCGCTCACCGAAGAGCGGCGCCGTGAGCTGATCAAGGTCTGCAAAGCGGATGCCGAAGGCGCCCGGGTCGCGGTGCGCAATCTGCGCCGTGATGCCAACACCGCGCTCAAGGACGCGTTGAAGGCCAAGACGATCTCGGAAGATGACGAGCGTCGCGCCCAGGACGACATCCAAAAGCTCACCGACCGCTACGTGGCGGAAGTGGAAAAGGTGCTCGCAGCCAAGGAACAAGACCTGCTGCAGGTCTAAGCCCGTCGCCCTGATTGGAGGCACCAAACCGCGTGGCCATTAGCTCAACCCAAGCCATTCCGCCCTCGGCCGACATGCCGCGGCATGTGGCCATCATCATGGATGGCAACGGGCGCTGGGCGCGTCGTCGTCTCATGCCGCGCATTGCCGGCCATAAGCGCGGGGTTGACGCAGTGCGCGCCACAATTCGCGCATGCATCGAGCGCGGCATCTCGCATCTCACGGTGTTTGCCTTCAGCTCGGAAAACTGGCGCCGGCCGGCCGACGAAGTGTCCTTTTTGATGCAGCTTTTCTTGAAGGCACTGGAAGACGAAGTGGCGCGCATGCACGAAAACGGCGTGCGCTTCCGCGTGATCGGTGATCTTTCACGTTTCGACACGCCACTCGTCGAGCTGATCAATCGCGCCGAAGCACTCACCCAACACAACACCCGGCTGTGCTTTACCGTGGCGGCCAATTACGGTGGGCGGTGGGATATTCTGCAAGCGGTTAATAGAATGACTGAGGCCGAGCCCGATCGCGCCGGTAGCTTTACGGAAGAAGATCTCCGCCCACACCTGTGCCTGGGCGATGCGCCCGAGCCGGATCTTTTTATCCGCACCGGCGGCGAGCAGCGCATCAGTAATTTCCTTTTGTGGCAGCTCGCTTACACCGAGCTTTATTTCACCGACACCCTGTGGCCGGAATTCGATGCCGCGGCACTGGATGCCGCGATCGCCTCCTACCGCCAACGCGAGCGGCGTTTCGGCCGCACCAGCGAGCAGCTCACAACCCCTGCCGCCTCACCAGGACCCAGCCATGCTTAAAACGCGCGCGCTCACCGCATTGGTGTTGCTCGCGCTGTTCCTTTCAGCGCTGTTTTATCTGCCCGCGGCGGGTTTCGTGGCGCTCGCTGCAGTGGCGACCGCCGGCGCGGCGAGCGAGTGGGGCCGCCTGTGCGGCCTCAAAGCTCTGGCTTCCCGCGCAGTGGCGCTCCTCGTGGGCGCAGGTGTGGCACTGATTGCGTCCTATAACCCTGCCGATCTGGGCATCCGGCTCATTCAATGCGTGGGCGTTTTTTGGCTCCTGGTTGCGCCGCTTTGGTTGGTTTTCAAATGGCCCATGAAGGGGCCGATCAAAGGGCTGGCCAGCGTATTGCTGGGCGCAGTGTTGATCA
>JBEAUN010000021.1:0-21716 GCA_041161415.1 Pseudomonadota bacterium
TTCCGACACGACAAGTCCCGTTCAATCAGCCTGCCAAAAAAACGCAAAGCCGCCGCTTGGGATCGGCAATACCTTGCCAACGTGTTGGGGTTGGGGGAGTTTTGATGCTCCGGCCCTGTTGCGTGCCCCGATTGTCACACATGGTGCAGCGCAGCAATGTATAATCAAAAGACCAATCAGGCTTGGCGCGACCGGGGGTCTTCTGGATGGATTCAAGGCGCGGTGAAAGATCATGAACCTCATTGCCAAATTGCTGCCGTCGTCGAACATCCTCATCGGGCTGGAAGCCAGCAGCAAAAAACGCGTCTTCGAGCAGGCGGGCTTGCTGTTTGAAAACAACTACGGCATCGCCCGCAGCGAAGTCTTCGATTGTCTTTTCGCCCGCGAGAAGCTCGGCTCCACGGGCTTGGGCTACGGTGTGGCGATTCCGCATGGCCGGATTCGCGGGCTGCGCGAGGCGCGCGGTGCATTTTTAAGGCTTTCCGCACCGGTGGCTTTCGATGCGCCTGATGGCAAGCCGGTGAATTGTCTCTTTGTGCTCTTGGTGCCTGAGCAGGCCACCGAGCATCATTTGCAGCTTCTCTCCGAGCTCGCGCAGATGTTCAGCGACAAGTCTTTCCGTGATGCGCTCAATGATGCGCCGGATGCTGCCGCTATTCATGCTTTGTTCTCCGACTGGAATCCTCATGCGACAGGTCAGCGTCGGGCAGCTGTTTAAGGAAAACAGCCACATTCTCGGTTTGCGCCATGTGTGCGGCAGCCTCGATCGGGTGATTTCTGTCACTGAAGCCTCGATTTGGCCGGCGGATCTGGTGGGGCATTTCAGCCTCATTCACCCCGAGCGTCTGCAAGTGATCGGTGCGGCGGAAATGGCTTGGGGCCGCAAACAGCCCAGCGAAAAAATGCTCGCGCATTTGAATGATGTGTTGAGCGGCAAACCGCCCGCGGTGGTGGTGGCCGATGGCGAAGACGCCCCTGCGCTGGTGCGCGCGCAGTGTGCCGCGGCCAATATCCCGTTGTTTGAAACAGCCGCCTCCTCGGCGCAGGTGGTCGATCTATTGCGCGGTTATCTAGGGCGCACGCTCGCTGAGCAAATTTCCGTGCATGGCGTGTTTATGGATGTGCTGGGTTTGGGCGTGCTCATCACCGGTGATTCCGGGGTGGGCAAGAGTGAGCTGGCGCTTGAGCTCATCTCCCGCGGGCATGGGCTGGTGGCCGATGATGTGGTGGAAATCGCCCGCATCGCACCCGATGTGCTCGAAGGCCGCTGCCCGGATTTATTGAAAGATTTTCTGGAAGTGCGCGGCTTAGGTGTGATCAATATTCGCACCATTTTTGGCGAGACGGCGCGTCGGCGGAAAATGAAATTGAAGCTCGCGGTGCATCTGCAAAAGCCGCGGCCGGGGATCACCGAAGATGTGCGCTTGCCGCTGGATGAGCAAAGCCATGAGATTCTCGGTGTGCCGATTCGCCGCGTGATTCTGCCGGTGGCCGCGGGCCGCAACTTGGCGGTGTTGCTGGAAGCCGCGGTGCGCACCACCATTTTGCTGTTGCGCGGTATCGACACCAACACCGAATTCATCGATCGCCAGCGCCAGGCGCTGGAGAACCCCGATCAGGGCTGAGCGCGCCCAGATACAAATGATCGCGCCGGTAGGGGTAATCCACGCTGCCATCTTTTCGCGGCCGGCCTACCAGCACTTGAAACAGCGACAGCCAGCCGCGTGAAAACGCATGCGCCGAGCCCGCCATGTAAATGCGCCAGATGCGGCAGGCGCGCTCGCCCACCAAGGCGCGCGCGGCGTCGAGATTGGCATCGAGCCGCTCGGTCCAGTGCCACAGGGTGCGCGCATAATGCACCCGCCAGGATTCCACATCGAGCGTTTCAAGCCCCGCGCCGGACAAGGTTTCCAGCACCCGCGAGATGTGGGTGAGCTCGCCGCCGGGGAAGACATAATCTTCGATGAAATCGGAAATGCCGCTCCGTAAGCCGGCCGCATGCGGCGCACCCAGCGTGATGCCATGATTGAGTGCCAGACCACCGGGTTTTAAGAGGCCTTGCATGCGCTCGAAATACGCGGGCAGATGATGTCGGCCGACATGCTCGAACATGCCAATGGAGGCGATCTTGTCGAAGCTTGAATCCTCCAGATCGCGGTAATCGCAGAGCCGCACCTCGACCCGCTGCGATAAGCCTCGGCGGCGGATTTCTTCGCGCACATGATCGAATTGATGCTGCGAGAGCGTGATGCCCAGCGCGCGCGCACCAAAGCGCTCGGCGGCATGAAACACCAGCCCACCCCAGCCGCAGCCAATATCGAGCAGCCGATCGCCCGGCGCGAGCATGAGTTTCTTGCAGATCATCTCGAGCTTGGCTTCTTGTGCGGCATCCAGGCTCATCTGCGGCTCGCGAAAGTAAGCGCAGGAATACACCCGGCGCTGATCCAGCCACAGCGCGTAGAAGTCATTCGAGACATCGTAATGGAAGGCGACATCACGCGCGCAAGCTTGGCGTGAATGCGAAAACCAAGGTAGGCGCAGCGGCGAGCGCGCATCATTGGCGGCTTCTGCACAGGCCAATTGCTCGCCCATTTGCAGCGCGTCTTTCAAATCGCCATCGATATCGAAATGCCCTTCGACATAGGCGCGGGCAAGCCCACCTAAGGTGGGCTTTCTGAGCGAGCCCAAGGCCGCGGGGTGGCGCACATCAAGGCGCAGGCGGGGCGTGGCGGGCTGATATTCGATGCCGTTCCAAAAGCGCACCGCGAGCGGCAGATTGCGTGTCTGCAGAGTGCCCACGGCCTGACGAATCAGCCGGTCGTGCCACATGTCGTTCCCCGAAACCTTGAAGGAACGATGATTGAACAAGACCCCGCCTCAACCTGCGCGGCAGTATTCAACGCTGCTACAAATGCGCGCTCCGCCCGCCATCGACATTGATCACCTGGCCCGTTACATAAGGCGCATCGCACAGCAGGAAACGCACGGCCCGCGCGATATCCAAGGGCGCACCGCAGCGGCCAAGCAAGGTGTGATCAATGATTGCCTGCTGGGCCTCGGGGCTGAAGGCGCCATCCTCCGGCCACTCGATCGGCCCGGGTGAGACGCCATTGACCCGCACCTTGGGCGAGAGCTCGATCGCAAGCGCGCGGGTCAGCCCCAACAGCCCGGCCTTGGCCGCACAATAAAGCGGATAGCCCTTCAAGGGCCGCTCGGCGTGGATGTCGATGATATTGACGATCGCGCCGCGCGCATCTGCCAAAGCGCTCGCTGCGGCTTGGGACAAAAAAAGCGGCGCCTTGAGATTCGAGCCGATGAGATCAACCCACTGCGCTTCATTGATTTCACCGATCGCCGTGGGGAAAAAACTCGAGGCATTGTTGATAAGCGCATCCAGCCTGCCAAAGCGGGCCAGCGTGGCCGCCACCAAGCCGGGCAAACTGCCCACATCCAGCAAATCCGCTTGCAGGCACAGCGTGGAGTGCGGGCGGCTTGCTTCCAGTTCGCTCGCTAACGCGTGCGCCTCTTTGCTGCTGGCGCGGTAATGCAACACCACTTGGGCGCCGGCGCGATGCAATGTCGTCGCGATACACGCGCCCACGCGGCGGGCGGCGCCGGTGATCAATACGGTCTTGCCCTGAAGGGAGTTGGCATCATCATTCATGCCACGGATTCTAGCGGATTCATGGCAATGGAATGGCTTTATGCGAACGCATCACCGGCCCACCCGATTGGCCTTCAGTCCTTATAGGCCTCAACCGGAAAGCTGATCTTCACTTCATCACCCACCGCCGGCACGTATTTCGTCATGCCGAATTCGCTGCGCTTGATGGTGGTGACCACTTCAGCCCCGCACAGTGGCTTTTTATTCATCGGATGCTCGCCACATTTAAATTGGGTAATCGACAGCTTCACCGGCTTGGTCACGCCCAAGAGGGTGAGCGTGCCTTCCGCGCCGGTCAGTTTGACGCCATCGAATTTCAGCTTGTCGGATTTGAAGGTCATGGTGGGGAATTTTTCGGCATTGAAGAAATCTTCCGATTTCAAGTGCGCGTCCCATTTTTCCAGGCCCATGTCGAGCGAGGTGACATCGATCACCGCTTCGATCGCGCCTTTTTTGGCGTCACGATCAAGGGTGATTTTGCCGGTGGTTTTATTGAACCGCCCACGCTGCAGAGAAAACCCCAGGTGATTGACTTCAAACATCGGGTAGGTGTGGGTGGCATCGATGGTGTAGGTCTCAGCGGCAACCGCCTGGCTGATGCCTGCGACCAAAAGAAGAGCTGGGGCCAATGCTTTCATGTGTGCTCCTGATTATTTTGAGGGAAGAGTGAGAAACTTGAACCGCACTTCAACATCATCAGCAACCGTGCCCACATCAGCCCACACCCCCTGGCCGATGCCGTAATCCAGACGCTTCACGATGAAGCGGCCTTCAAACACGCCGCCGCGAAATGAAAAGGGTGCGCTGACCTCGCGGGTGACATTGCGCAGCGTGAGCTTGCCGCGCACCTGATAGCGATCGCCGCCCAGCGGGGTCAGGCTGGTTGATTCAAAGCGGGCGAGCGGGAATTCTTTCACCGCGAACCAATTTTTGCCAATGACTTCTTGATTGGCCTCGCGGCTGCCGGCATCGATGCTCGCCATGTCGATCTCGACCCGGGCGCGGGCGGCTTCAGGTTTTGCCGGGTCGAAATTCACTTGCGCAGTGAATTTGCCAAAGCCGCCTTGTACCGGCACACCCATTTGCTTTGAGATGAATTGGATGCTGCTGGCGGCCAACTCGACACGGTTGTATTCCGCCGCAGCCGCCGGCCAGGCGAGCCATGCCACGATCGCGCACAGCAAAAGACGCATCATGGTTTCCTCCGCATAAGCCCCATACGGGCCAGGGTGTGATCGCGATCGATGAAATGATGCTTGAGGGCAGCCGCCACATGGAGCATCACTGCCAGCGCGAGGGCATTGCCGAGGACCTCATGCACCGCCTTCAAGGTCTCAAACACCGCCTCATTTTTAGGCAGCAAATCCGGCAGCGGCACCACCCCGAACCATACCGTCTGAAAACCAGCGGCCGAGCTCATCAGCCAGCCGGACACGGGCAGCAGGAGCATCAGGCCATAAAGCAGCCCATGCACCGCAGCCGCGGTGCGCTGCGCCCAGGCCGGGGCGGGCAGCGGCGGGGGCGCTCGCTTGATGAGCCGCACCAAAAGCCGCAGCCACAGCAGCAGGAATACCGTCACCCCCAGCCACTTGTGCCAGGCGTAGAGCTTGAGTTTTTGCGGGCTTAAGTCGAGCTCGGTCATGATGAGCCCGAGTGCAAAGCCGCCCGCGATGAGCGCGGCCATCAGCCAGTGGAGCGCAATCGCAACACCGTGATAGCGCGCTTGCATCGGGCTATTTGGTTTCGTCTTTGGCGCTTGCTGCCGCGGCTTCAAGCGCGGCGATGCGCGCTTCAAGCTCGGCGAGCTTTTGCCGGGCGCGGGCGAGCACCTCGCGCTGCACATCGAATTCTTCCCGCGTCACCAGATCAAGCTTGGTGAAGGCCGAAGACAAGAGGGCGCGGAGGTTTTTTTCCACATCGCGCGCCGGGCTGGCGGCGATCAATTCGCTGATCTTGGCGCTGAGCTCCTGGAGGGGCTTGGGGTCGAGCATGGGGGTCTCCCGAAAGGCAAGGCATACAGTCCGGCGCGCAGTTTAGCACGCGGTCAAAGCGCGCTTGCCTGACAAACTGGGCACCCGCCCCTGGCTGGTGCATAACAGGGGCGGCGTGTATCGAAAGTGTGCGCAAAACGCGCCCACGCCTTGACGCCGCCGTGGCATAGCCGTGCGCCGCCCTCAAAAAAGAGCTGGCATGAATCCTGCGTGACTGCGTTTGATTTCCCTCCCCCACCACTGAAAGGACCTGTCGATGCGTAAGACCCTGGTTGTCGCTTCTGTGTTGTCCGCACTTTCTGCCATGCAAGTGGCCCATGCCCAGGCGGCCAAGCCTGCGCCGAGCTACACCGTCACCGGCAATATGACGCTGGCATCCGAGTATATTTTCCGCGGCATCGGCCAGACCAACCGCAAGGCCGCGATTCAGGGCGGGGTGGATTATGTGCACGCCAGCGGCTTTTACGCCGGGCTGTGGGCCTCGAACATCAGCATCCTGTCTGATGCCACCCCGGGCGTGTCGGCCTCGATCGAAGCCGATTTCTACGGTGGCTACAAGGGCAGCTTCAAGCACATCACCTACGACATCGGCGCCCTGCAGTATTACTACCCCGGCAGCTTCCCGGCGAATTATGTCAGCCCCGACACCCTCGAGCTCTATGGTCAGGTGGGCTGGAAGTGGTTCACCCTGAAGTATTCCCACGCCGTATCCAATGCCTTCGGCTTTGCTGATTCCAAGGCGAGCCATTACGTGGACCTCACCGGCAACTATGAGCTCGGCCACGGCATCACGCTGTCTGCGCATGTGGGCCATCAGAAGATCAAAAACAATTCCGCTGCCTCCTACACCGACTGGAAGATTGGTCTCGCCAAGGAATACGCCGGGCTGACCTGGGGGCTTGCGTATGTCGACACCAATGCCAAGGGCGATGCCGGCGAGCCCTATGGCAATGCCTTCGGCAAGGACCTGGGCAAAGCCCGCGGCGTGCTGACGGTGGGCAAAACCTTTTAACCGCAATCACGGCGGCGCATCCCGCGCCGCCGCTTTCATAACAGGAGACACACCATGAAATTGCTCACAGCCATCATCAAGCCTTTCAAGCTTGACGAGGTGCGTGAGGCGCTGTCCGCGATCGGCGTGCAGGGCATCACCGTCACCGAGGTCAAGGGCTTTGGCCGGCAAAAGGGCCACACCGAGCTGTATCGCGGCGCGGAGTATGTGGTCGATTTTCTGCCCAAGGTGAAAATCGAAGCAGCGATGCGCGACGAGCTGCTCGAACAAGCCGTCGAAGCCGTGGAAAAAGCCGCCAGCACCGGCAAGATCGGTGACGGCAAGATCTTCGTGTTCGATCTCGAACAGGTCATTCGCATTCGCACCGGTGAAACCGGCGTCGATGCGCTGTAAGGGGGCTCACTCATGAAACGATTTCTAGCGATCTGTCTCGCCGCTGCGGCGCTCTCGTTTGGCAGCGCGCAGGCTGAAGACAAACCCGCCGTGGCCGCCACCAGTGCAGTGGTTGAAAAGGCGACCGAGGCAGCGCCGGCCGCCCCGGTGGTGGCCCCTGCAGCCAGTGTGGCAACCCAGAGCGCCGCCGCGCCCGCGCCCACCCCGAATAAAGGCGACACCGCCTGGATGATCGTCGCCACGGTGCTGGTGATTCTGATGACCATCCCGGGGCTCGCGATGTTTTACGGCGGCCTGGTGCGCTCGAAAAACATGCTCTCGGTGCTGATGCAGGTGTTCGTAGTGTTTTCGCTGTGCGTGGTGCTGTGGTGCTTGTATGGCTACAGCGTCGCCTTCACCGAAGGCTCAGCGTTTTTTGGCGGGTTCTCCAAGGCGATGCTGGCCGGGGTCACGCCTGAATCGGTAGCGGCCACTTTCAGCAAGGGCGTGGTGGTGCCGGAGCTGATTTATGTGGTGTTCCAGGCCACCTTCGCGGCGATCACACCGGCCTTGATCGTCGGCGCGTTTGCAGAGCGGGTGAAGTTCTCCGCGGTGCTGGCTTTCACGGTGCTGTGGTTCACCTTTGCCTACCTGCCGATCGCCCACATGGTGTGGTTCTGGGCCGGCCCGGATGCCTACACCGATGCCAAGGCTGCAGAAGCCGCAGCGGCCACAGCGGGCTTTTTGTTCCAAAAAGGCGCGCTCGATTTTGCCGGCGGCACAGTGGTGCACATCAACGCCGGCATCGCAGGCTTGATCGGTGCGATCCTGATTGGCAAGCGCGTGGGCTATGGCCGCGAATCCTTCGCCCCGCACAGCCTCACCACCACCATGATCGGCGCGAGCCTGCTGTGGGTGGGCTGGTTCGGCTTTAATGTCGGCTCCAACCTCGAAGCCAATGGCGTGGCCGCCTTGGTCTTTGCCAACACCTTGTTTGCCACTGCTGCGGCGGCGCTTTCCTGGCTGGTGGCCGAGTGGATGTTGAAGGGCAAACCCTCGATGCTGGGCACCGCCTCGGGCGCCGTGGCCGGCTTGGTGGCGATCACCCCGGCCTGCGGCTATGTCGGGGTGGGTGGCTCGCTCATCATCGGGCTCATCTCCGGTGCGGTCTGCTTGTGGGGTGTCACGGGTCTTAAGCGCTTGATCGGCGCCGATGACGCGCTCGATGTATTCGGCGTGCATGGCGTCGGCGGCATCCTCGGCGCGATTCTCACCGGCGTGTTTGTCAGCCCCAGCCTAGGCGGCACCGGGGTCTATGACTATGTCGCCAACAAGGTCGGTGACTTCGACATGACTGCCCAAGTCATCAGCCAGCTGTGGGGCGTGGGCACCGCGATTGTGTGGTCGGCCGTGGTGTCATTCATCGCCTACAAGCTCGTCGATCTCGTGATCGGCCTGCGTGTGCCAGAAGACGAAGAACGTGAAGGCCTTGACGTGACCTCGCACGGCGAGTCGGCCTACCATCTGTGATTCGGTGAGGGCAGTAGTACCTTTAAGGGCGCCTTCGGGCGCCCTTTTTTTCGCCTGCTTGGCGGGCTGTTCAGTGCGTGGACTGCCGGATCAATTCGAGCAGGACTTCATCCTCGAACTTGAATACCGACTTTTTCACGGTTGAGGCTTGCCCGGCGAGGCGCTTTTGGAGTCGCGCTGCCTCCAGCGTGGGCACGGGGCCTGTGCTTTCTTGGATGGTGCTTTCCTCCTGGGCTGGCGCGGTTCTCGCGCCGTTTGCGTGCGGTTCTGCTCTCTTGAGACAGACTACACTGCCCGCCACGGCAACTGTGGTGCTGGCGAGAAGAGTGCCTGCTTTGACCAACATGAGATGCTCCTTAAAATCAATTCACCCGGCTTAAGCGGCTTGTGGCACCCTTTAACCATGAGTGTGGGCGTGAGACGGGCCGCTTTGTAGCGCGTTATGGCTTGAGCTGCGAGACCACTTGTTTCATCTGTCCTAATGCTCCTGCCTTTGGTTGGGGTCGGTGCGCCCAGGCAGGGTTTGATCGATCGATGGTTTTTGCGAAAGGTTTTTTGTCATGCAGGAAATCATTCGTCAGCTGGAAGAAAAACGCGATGCCGCGCGCTTAGGCGGCGGGCAAAAGCGCATTGATGCCCAGCATGCCAAGGGCAAGCTCACCGCCCGCGAGCGCCTTGAGGTACTGCTCGATGAAGGCAGCTTTGAAGAGTGGGATATGTTCAAGGAGCACCGCTGCGCGGATTTCGGCATGGCGGATAACGCGGTGCCGGGCGACGGCGTGGTGACGGGCTACGGCACCATTTTCGGGCGGCTGGCATTTGTGTTTTCGCAGGATTTCACGGTGTTCGGCGGCTCGCTCTCGCAAGCGCATGCCGAGAAAATCTGCAAGATCATGGACCACGCGATGAAGGTCGGCGCGCCGGTGATTGGGCTTAATGATTCAGGCGGGGCGCGCATTCAGGAAGGCGTGGATTCGCTGGGCGGTTATGCCGATGTGTTTCAGCGCAATGTGCTGGCCTCGGGCGTGATTCCGCAGTTGTCCTTGATCATGGGGCCGTGTGCGGGCGGGGCGGTGTATTCGCCGGCGATGACGGATTTCATCTGCATGGTGAAGGATTCCAGCTACATGTTTGTCACCGGGCCGGAGGTGGTGAAAACGGTGACGCATGAGGACATCACCGCTGAAGAATTAGGCGGCGCAATCACGCATTCCACCCGCTCGGGCGTGGCCGATCTGGCCTGCGAAAATGATGTCGAATTGCTGCAGCTCACACGCCGGCTTTTCAATTATCTGCCGCTATCGAATCGCGAAAAGCCGCCGGTGCGGCCCACCACGGATTCCGCCGAGCGCATGGAAATGTCGCTCGATAGTCTCGTGCCGAATAACCCCAATCAGCCCTACGACATGAAAGAGCTGATTGTGAAGGTGCTCGATGATGGCGATTTCTTCGAGATCGCGCCGGAGTATGCCAAAAATATCGTCATCGGCTTTGGCCGCATGGAAGGCCAAACCGTGGGCGTGGTCGCCAATCAGCCGCTGGTGCTGGCCGGGTGTCTGGATATCAAGAGCTCGATCAAGGCGGCGCGCTTCGTGCGCTTTTGTGATGCCTTCAATATTCCGCTGCTCACGTTTGTCGATGTGCCCGGCTTCATGCCCGGCAGCGCGCAGGAATATGGCGGCATCATCAAACATGGCGCAAAGCTGCTCTACGCCTACGCCGAGGCCACCGTGCCCAAGGTGACCGTGATCACCCGCAAGGCCTACGGCGGGGCCTATGACGTGATGTCGTCCAAGCATTTGCGGGGCGATGTGAATTTCGCCTGGCCGACTGCCGAGATCGCGGTGATGGGGCCCAAGGGGGCGGTGGAAATTATTTTCCGCGAGGAAAAAAGTGACGCGGAAAAACTCGCCGCCCGTGAGGCCGAATATCGCGATAAATTTGCCAACCCTTTCATCGCCGGGCATCGCGGGTTTATCGATGATGTGATCATGCCGCATGAAACCCGCAAGCGCGTGTGCCGCTCGCTCAATATGTTGAAGGACAAACAGCTTGATAATCCGTGGAGAAAACACGGCAACATTCCGCTTTGACTGATCGACCGGGGGCATGATGAAAAGAATGATGATGTTGCCGGTGCTGCTGGTGTTGTGTGGTGGCGCGCTTGCCGGAGACGATACGCCCGAGGCGCGCGAGGCTGCGGCCGAGTGTTTCATGCGGGTCTCGAATATGGAGAAAAGTTACGAGAGCGCAATGAAGGAGCTCACACAGCAGATGCCAGCGCGCGAGCGGCAGAAATTCAAAAACATGATGGACAACCTCGTTCCGCCCGCCATGCTCAAGCGCCTCTACTTGGAGTCCGCCACGCGCACCTTCACCGCGCAGGAACTCAACGCGATGTGCGATTTCTACAGCACCGAGTTGGGCGCCAGTGTGATGTCCAAGATGGATACCTATGTGGCCAACACGATGAGCATCATGCAACAAGAAATTGCCGCACGCATGGAAACCATGATGCGCCAGGATGCGAAAGGCACGCGGGCCCGATGATGCGCGTGATGTTGCTGCTGCTGTTGGCCTGCCTTGCGGCCTGCCGCACCCACGCCCCGCTGCCCACGGTGGCCTCCGTCGACATTCCGCGTTACATGGGCACCTGGTATGAAATCGCGCATCTGCCCAATCGCTTTCAGGCCGATTGCGTGGCGGATACGCAAGCCCATTATCAGCAGGAAAATGAGCGGGTGCAGGTGGTCAATCGCTGTCGCATGAAAGAGGGCACATTCAAGGAAGCGCGCGGCATTGCGCATGTGGTGGCGGACTCGGGTAATGCCAAATTGCGGGTAAGTTTCTTCCGGCCGTTTTATGGCGATTACTGGATACTCGCCTTGGGGCCAGATTATCAGTGGGTGCTGGTGGGCGAGCCTTCGCGTGAATATGCCTGGGTGCTATCGCGCAGGCCGCAGATGGAAGCTGCCACGCTCGATGAGGTACTCGCGCAAGCGGCGAAATTGGGGTTTGATGCAGGGGCTTTTACCCGAACTTATCAGGGGAATGCCGCGCGCTGACAGGTGCCTTAAGCCGGCACAAACACCCGCCGCTGCCCGTCAAAAAGCGCGTGAAAATGATGCCCATGCAAACGTGACAAGGTGTCGCCTGTAATCACCTCTTCTGCAAGCCCGTATTCCCAGTGGCCTTCGTCAAAGATCACCAGTGCATGCGTGCAAAAGCGCAGAGCCAATGTGGGTTCGTGCAGGGCCATAACGAGCGCGCCCTCTTGTGCGGCTTCAGACAGGCATTCGAGGATCGGCACCTGCGAGCCCAGGTCGAGGTGGGTCAGCGGCTCGTCGAGCAGCATGAGCTTGGGGGCTTGAACCAGCAACGTGGCGATCGCCAGCCGCTGCCGCTCGCCACCGGACAGCTGATCGGCGCGGCGCTGTGTGAGACTGCCCAATCCCACCGCAGCCAAAGCCTTGACCGCCAGCGCCTCATCTTCCGCGCGCTCGATGGCAAAGCGCGACAAATGCGGGTGGCGGCCGATCAGTGCGGATTCGAGCACGCTGGCGCCGAAGGGCTCGGCGTGTTGCTGCAGCACGATGCCGCGCCACACTGCCGCTTGCCGCGGGCTCCATTGCGAATAGCGCCGGCCTGCCAGCCGCACGCTGCCTTGGTGCGGGGGATACAGCCCGGCGAGCGCATGGAGCAAGGTGCTTTTGCCTGCGCCATTTTTGCCCAGGATGGCAAGCCGGCTGCCTGCTTGCAGCGAAAAATCGAGCTCACGCAACAGCACCCGGCCCGCGCGCATGAGACTCAGCCCGGAAGCCTCCAGCAGCACGCTCATGCCCGCACCTCGGCGCGGGTCAGGAGCAACAAGAAAGTGGGCACGCCGATCAAGGCCATCACCACCCCCACAGGCAGTTGCAAAGGGCTCATCAGCGTGCGCGAGAGGGTGTCTGCGAGGCTCACCAGGCTGCCACCCGCCAGCACGCAGGCCGGCAGTAGCAGCCGGTGATCGCCGCCCATTAAAAGTCGCATGGCATGCGGCGCGATCAGCCCGACAAACCCCACGGCACCCACCGTAGTGACGGCCACCGCAGTGAGCAGCGAAGCCAGCAGATAAATCACCAGCTGCACGCGCTTGACCGGCACGCCCAGCGCTTGGGCCGCCAGCGCGCCGCGGCCCAGCACATTGAGTGAGCGCGCGAGCAGCAGAGCAGCCATGAGCCCCGCTGCGAGTACCCCGAGGGTTAAGCCCGGTGCGGCCACGCCGCTCGCGTCCCCCATCAGCCAGAACAACATCCCCGGCAAACGGTGACCCGGCGTGATGGATAAAATCAGCGCCACCACCGCACTGCAGCCTGATGACAACATCACGCCAGTGAGCAGCAAACGAGTGGGCGTCCACGAGCCCACGCCATGGGAGAGCCCCAGCACCAGCAGCATCACCCCCAGCGCACCACCAAAGGCCGCCGCATTCACCCCGAAAAGCCCCTGCCCCAACAGCATGGCAAAGAGCGCCCCCACCGCCGCCCCACCCGATATGCCAAGCACATAAGGGTCGGCCAGCGGGTTGCGTAGCAACACCTGCATCAAGGCCCCGGCCAGCGCCAGAAGCCCGCCGGCGGCAAAAGCACCCAGCGCGCGAGGGCCGCGCAGCGCCAGCGCCATTTGCGCCGCCTCACTCGTGTCGCGGCCCAACACTGCAGCGAAGAGCGCCTCCCAGCCGACATCCAGCGGCCCCGCCCACAAGGCGCCTGCAAGCACCAGAGCGCTCAAGACCAGCAGCGCCCACAGCATCATGCGTCTGGCGGGGTGAGTGAGCGCGTGTGTCATCGGTAGGGGCGTGGGTCAGGGTTGATAGCGCAGGGTCACAAAGGCAGCCCGGCCGGGTTGGTTGTAAAGATAAACCGTTTCATACGAGCGGTCGAAAAGGTTTTCAATGCGCCCTTGCACGCGCCAGTTTTTATCCAGGCGGTATTCAGCCTGAAGGTCGGTGGTGGCAAAGCCGCCCAGTCGACGCGTGTTGGCGGCATCATCAAACCGATGGCCCTCGGCGCGGAATTTCACCCCCGCGCGCAAGGCGCCGAACTCACGATCGGCACCCAGCATCAGCGCTTGCCGCGCGCGGCGGGGCAGGTCTTGTCGCGTCATGTCGTTCTTAGGGTCGGTGAGCGTGAGGTTGCCTGTCCAATCCCACTGCCCGGCGCGGGTGGCGCCTTGCCATTCCATGCCGCGAATCTTGGCGGTGTCGACATTCACCAGATTGAAGTCCATGTCATAGCCAATCAGATCACGTACGCGAGTCTCGAACACATTCACCCCCCAGCGGCTTGCTTGCATGGTGCCGGAGATCCCGATTTCGCGGCTATTCGAGCGCTCCGGCTTGAGGGCGGGGTTGCTGAAACCGGGGAAATACAGGTCATTGAACGTGGGCGCCTTAAAGGCATTGCCGACCGAGGCATAGAGGCGCAGCGTGTCGCTGATCGCGAAGCCATAAGCCGCGCTGCCGGTGGTGACCGTGCCAAATTGCGAGTTGTCATCATGCCGCGCAGAGAGCTGCAGATTATGCCGCCCCATGTCGCCAAGATATTGCGCAAAGAACCCGGTGTTGTCGCGTTGGCCGCGATCGTATTGCGTGCTGCTTTTCAATTTGTCATCGAGCCAATCGACACCAAGGCTCAACAGATGCGAGGGGTGCAGCATGATGTCGTTTTGCCAGGAGAGGCTTGTGCGCTCGGTCTTGTAGTTGCCGCGCGGGGTGGCGTCTTTGTAATCTTGGGATTCATCCACGCTGCGCCCGGCTTTCAGGCTCGTGCGCCACAGTGAGCCAAGCGGCATGGCGAGCGAGATGCCCAGCACATCCTGGCGGGTGCCGCTGCGATTCTGAAAGCTGCCGTCATAGTCATTACGACCATCGGCGCGCAGCCAGCTGGCTTCGGTTTCCAGCCCGTTTGAAAAGCGCGAGCCAAGGCGAAGATGCGTCGATAGATTGCGATAGCCATCGCGATCCGGCTCGGTCGTAAAGCAGCCCGCAGATGCGCTGCCGCGGCAGGCATTGATGCCCTTGCTATCGATCTCGCTCACCCCCAGCCGATACCAGCTCGCCTCACCCAAGCCACCGGACACCCCCGCCGATGCTTGCCAAGTGCCGTAACTGCCGGCGCCAAGGCTCAAGCTAGGCCGGGCGGCGCCGCCCCCCTTGCGCGTGAAAATCTGTATCACTCCACCGATGGCTTCCGAGCCATATAAACTCGCCCGCGGGCCGCGTACGATTTCAATGCGCTCGATCGCATCGAGCGGCAAATCCTGAAACGCCACCAGGCCGGTGCTGGCCGAGCCGATCTTCACACCGTCGATCAACACCAGCACATGGCCAGAATTCGTGCCGCGCAAAAACACGCTGGTTTGTTTGCCAAGGCCGCCTTGATTGGCCACCTCCAGCCCGGTCTGGCCGCGCAGCAGGTCATCCAGCGAGCGCGCTTGGGAGCGCTCGATCTCCTGGCGCGTGATCACCGAGACAGCGGCCAGCGTTTCATCGGCCGTCTGCGCCACGCGGTTGGCGGTGATGATGACAGTGTCATCACTGGCCCATGCGCTCGGCAGAAAAGTGGGCAGGCAGCCCGCGCCCAGCAGCAGGGCGGCAGGCCATTTGAATGGCTTATTGATTTTCATCTTGTTGCTTTCATGTTGGCGGCCCACTCACCCCGTAAGCCGCATGATCATAAAAGCGCGCAAAGGACGCACGGACACAGCCAGCCGCACCCAAGAAGGAACACCCCTCGGCGACTCGCTTAATCCGCGCTGCCCTCCGCAACGCTTTTTTAAAATGTCGAGGCCGGTATCCGGGCTTGCAACCTGACCCGCATCGCCTTCCCGGTTGCCCAGTGGCGTATTGATGCGGCGTATCGTTGCTGACCGTTGCGGGGGCAGCGCAGGCTTTGTGTTGTATGGCAACACGCACCTGACTTCCCGTTTAACCTGCACGCATGGATTGCATGCAGGCACCTGCGACACAGTTTGCCGCTGCATGGTGATGCAGCGGCCGCGGAGTCTAACACGCGCACCCCCCCGCTTGGGCGGTTGCGCTGCGAGAGCCGTGCGCGGCGCAACACACCACAGTCCTCACGGCCCTGCTAACATCGCACCAGCTAAATTTGCCCACACACATCCATGCTGCGCACCCTCATTGCCCGCTTCTTCGCTTCCCTCTCGGCCCTCACCTGGCTGCCCCTGCCTGCGTTTGCCAAGACGGGCCACGCGCCTTGCGTGGGGGCCTATCCGGCGGTGGGCTGGCTGCTGGGCGTGATCGCCGCGCTGGTGTTTATTTTCGCCTTGCCGGTGTGGCCGTCTTCGCTCGCGGTGGCGCTGGCTTTGGGGGTGTTGGTGATACTTACCGGTGGCACCGCGGAAGCCGCGGTGGCGGCTAGCGGCCCGCGAGGTGTGGTGGCAGTGGTGGTGTTGCAGCTGGTGCGCCTGATTGCGCTGTTGGAGCTCACCGAAGACACGGTGCCGATGGCCTTTCTGGTGGCCCTGCCATTGTCACAATTGGCGGGCGTGGCGGTGTTGTTCGCCGGGCCTTCCCCCGCCTGTCACAGCGCTGCCCTCATGCATCCTGAAGCGGCCTCGCATCGTGGCCGGGTGGTGGCGGCGGCGTTTGGTTTATTGCCGCTTTTCATGCTCACCCCGCTTGAATTGGGCGAGGTCCTGGGCGCGGCCTTGCTCGCTTTGCTGGCTGCGCTGATGCTGGTGAGAAAACGCAATCTTCCCGCTGCCGCGGGCTTTCATTTCACCGCGCTGGCGGTGGAGGTGGCGGTGTATGTGGCGCTCAACATCGCCTGGGCTGAGCCTTTGCAAGAAGTCGCTTTATGATGTCTCGCCGCCTGCTGCTGTTTTTTTCCTTCGCCGCCATCTGCCTGGCGGTAGGCGTGATGACCACCTTGCCGATCAATCTTGCCACAGTGGATTTGGGGCGGCACATCAAAAATGGCGAGCTGTTTTTCTCGCTCGGCGCGCCGATCGGCACCAATTTTTATTCCTTCACCGAGCCGGATTTCCCCGCGGTGAATCACCACTGGGCAGCGGGGGTGGCGTTTTATCTGCTGTGGAAAGCCTTCGGTTTCGAGGGCCTGCATCTGGCCTACATCGCGCTGCATGTGGCCACGGTGGCGCTCTTCATGGCGGCCGCTTTAAAGCGAGCCGATGCGCGCTGGGTGGCATCGATCACGCTGCTCCTCATGCCGCTGCTGGCCCACCGTTATGAAGTCCGCCCCGAGGGCGTGAGCTATTTCGCGCTGGCTTTGCTTACCTTTTGGCTCACGCGCTTGCCGGCTGCGAGCCCTTCTTTGCCGCGCGTGTTGGTGCCGGTGGCGGTGTTATCCGTGGTGTGGGTCAATAGCCATATTTTCTTTTTCCTGGGCTGGGGGGTGACGCTTGCCTTCATGCTCGAGGCCTTCATGACTAATGGCCAGGTCTCGCGCGCCTTCCTGGATTTAAAGCGCCGTGAAGGCGTTTTGTCGGCGGTGTTGCTCACACAACTTCTCGCCTCGCTGGCGAACCCCTGGCACATCCACGGCTTCATCGAGCCTTTCACCATCCTGCGCGAATATGGCTACATGGTGGTGGAAAATCAGCCTATCCCCTTCGCGCTGTCTCGGCTGGGTGGCGGGGTGTATTGGCATTATGTTGTCGCCGGCGTGGTGTGCTTGCTAATGGCGATCGCCTCGCTCATCAAGGATGCCCGTGCTGCGCTAGCACCCGTGATGCTGCTCGCGTTTTTTTATACGCTGGGTTTTTACGCCGTGCGTGGCATGACGATGTTCGCCCTGTTGGCTATCCCGTTCGCCAGCGCACTTCTCGGGCGCCTCTTTCAAGGCCCGCGCCCCGCTTGGGCAGCCTGCGCGCTGGCGGCGGGGTTTGCCGGCGCGATGCTGTTTTTACGCGAGCCGTATTTCTCGTTTCACCAGCGCCCACACCAATTGGGGCTCGCCCCCGGCGTGAATGGCGCTGCCGCCTTCATCAAAGACACCGCGCTCGCCGGGCCGATTTTCAATAACTACGACATCGGCGGGTATTTCATTTTTCACCTCTACCCCACCCATCGCCCCTTCGTCGATAACCGCCCCGAGGCCTACAGCGTTGCTTTCCTGCGCGAAACCTATCAGGCCATGTTGGCCGATGAAGCCACCTGGCGCAGGGTGGATGCCCGGGAAAATTTCAACGCGATATTTTTCTATCGGTATGACGCCACGCAACACGCCCAGCCCTTCCTGATCCGGCGCATCGCGGACCCGGCGTGGGAGGCGGTATATGTGGATGCCTACAACATCGTGCTCGTCAAACAGAACCCAAAAAACGCACGCATCATTCGTGATTACGCTTTGCCCAAGTCGATGTTTTCAGCAGGCCCGACACGATGATCATCCGCCGGCCAAATCCCCCGCCATTTTTTTAAGCGCTACATAATCGGTCTTGCCGGTACCCAAAAGCGGCAGGTCGCTCACACCCACAATCTTTTTGGGTACGGCGATTTCCGGCAGACCCAGCGCTTGCGCGGCGGCCACGAGCCTTGCGCTGGTGAGCGAAGCATCGGTGGTAAACAGCACGATCGCCTCACCGCGCGCGGCATCGGCTGCGCTGGTGGCGCCGTGTTGCGCACCGGGCGAGGCTTCCGTGGCGAGCTTTTCCACTACTTCCAGTGACACCATTTCGCCGGCGATTTTGACAAAGCGCTTCACGCGCCCGGTGATATGGATGAAGCCTTCGTCATCGATGCGCACCACATCACCCGTTTCATACCAGCCCGGCCCGATTTCGCTCGTCGGCGGCTGCAGCCTGGCCGGCGCCTCAAAGCGGTAGTAGCCCGACATCACATTCGGCCCGCGCACGAACAACATGCCGCCTTGCTCGATGCCAGGCACAGGCAGCACGCGGTATTCGATGCCGGGCAAAAATTGCCCCACGCTGCCGGCGCGATAGGCCATCGGTGTATTCACCGCCAGCACCGGCGCGGTTTCGGTGGCGCCGTAGCCTTCCAGAATGCGGAGACCAAATTTCTCAAACCACAGCTCGCGCACCGCATCGGACAATTTCTCGGCGCCCGCCACCACATAACGCAGTCGGTAAAAATCATAGGGGTGGGCGTGTTTCGCGTAATTCCCAAGGAAGGTGCTAGTGCCGAACAGCACACTGCAATTGCGGTCATACACAATCTCGGGAATCACCCGGTAATGCAGCGGCGTGGGGTACAAAAACAAATTCATGCCGCTCAAAATCGGCAACAGCGCGCCGCCCGTGAGCCCGAAGGAATGGAAGATCGGCAGGGCGTTCAACACCTTGTCTTCCGCTGAAAAATCGATCACCGAACGCACTTGCGCGATGTTGCTCAGAATCGCGCGGTGGGAGAGCACCACGCCCTTCGGCTTTCCTTCGGAGCCGGATGTAAACAGCACCACGGCGGCGGCTTCTGGGTCGGCGTTGCGGCCCACGCTACGCGGGAAAATCATCCTCGCGCTCACCCAAAGTTTGTCCAGCAAACCGAAATTCTTCTGCAGGTCCTCAAGGTACAGAACGCGCACACCCGACAGCCCCGCCACATCGTCTTCGAGCTTGGCCTGCGCAACAAAAGCACGCGAGGCGAACACTGTGGAAATACGGGCCGCGGTGCAGGCATCCTGCATCCCCGCACTGCCGGCTTTGTAATTGAGCATCGCCGGCACGCGATTCAGTGCGCTCGCACCAATCATCATGCCCACCGTGGCGGCGAGATTCGGCATCAACAGCCCCACGCACTCGCCGGCTGCGGATTCCTTCGCCACCATGCGGCCCAATGCCAATGTCATCTTGAGCAGATCGCCATAGGTGTATTCGATCTGCTTCAAATCCTCCACCACCGAGCGGCTGCGGCCGTGGATGTCGGCCGTGTCCAGCAGCGCGGAATAGAGGCTTTGCTTGGGGTGGGAGTCGAAAAGCATTTTCTGCATCAGCCTGCGCATCGCCTCGCCCGCGCGGCGGCGGCGGACTTTTGCGGTGTCTCCCGCTGGCATGGGGATCGTGGTGGTCGGCAGAATCGCCAGGCTCATTTTCGGAAACCAGCGCAGCGGCGCGCGTCCATGCAAGCGGCTGAAATACGAGCGCGCTGGCCCATCGAGCCGCACCGGCAAAATCGTCGCGCCGGTTTTGGCCGCCACAAAAGCGGGGCCGTCATAGACCTTCATCAGTGAGCCCGTCACGGTGATCCGCCCTTCGGGAAAAATCACCACCGGGCGACCGGATTCGATGAGCTTGATCACCTTTTTCATCGCCATCGGGCTGGTGGGGTCGACCGTCAGATAATCCACCACCGAGAGCATCGCGCGAAACAGCCGGCTTTTCATGAGGCCCGTATGCACCACGAATACCGGATTGAGCGGCAGATACACCCCGATCAGCAAGCCATCGAGGAAAGACTCATGATTGGCGATCACCAGCAGGCGCGACAAATCGCCTTCAGGGAGCTGGCCTTTGACGTTCACCCGAAACAAAAGATTGCAAACCCCGCGCAACAAACCCTTGGCAATGAGTCGAAACATGCGTGTGCTCCACGTGTAGTTCAGGCATGGATTTTGTCACAGCTTGCGCTCCTGTTACGTTACGCATCGGTTTGGCCGATGACCACCACCCCGCGTCCGTCCGTCTGGTGTTCAATCTGCCAGGTGTCACGGATTGCCAGCGGCAAGCTCGCGGTTGATGCTGCGTACCGGTGGGATCACCGCGAAGGATGGCAGGCCAGTCCGGTATCGGTGATGTGGTGGCAACCCCTCAGGTTTGGGTAACCACTGTGCATGAGCGGGGCAAATGCGCGAGCCCTGCATCAGTGACTCCATCGCATTTCGACAAATCCAGTTTTGTCAGGCTATTTTGACCCGCTGAAACCCACTGCTCGACAAACTTTCCCAGTGTTTCAGAGCTCACCCTGCCCGTCAGCTTGATCTCGCTCAACTTGGGGTAGCGCGACGGGTCCAAGTGTGCAACCTCGGAGGCAGGGAGTGTGATCGAGGTGGCGAAGGCCCGTTTCATATCCCTCCAGTGTGTGCTTGTCTGTCCGAGTGCTTTGAGTGCTTCCATGTACTCTTTTGGATGGCCGGTTTCCATTTGATCGCCCCACCCCTGGGGCAAGTCGGATTGCGCCGAGGGGGGCGACACCGGTTCGTTCGGGGCAGCTTTGCTCTGGTTTGGCGCACTGCGATCGAGGCAGGGTTTGAAACAGCCGATTAAAAAGCGAGCAATAGTCATGGCGCAGGATGGTCGATCGGAAAGACCGTCTATCCGGTCGGCAGAGTCGAGGCTCCCATGGCATGTTCGGTTAACCGCGCTCTGAAAAGGCCGCAACGCTACCGCACTCACCTCGCAGCGCAGCAGCAGAGCAGCGCCTTGCCCATGCGGCAATCTCCAAAATCAGCTGCGAATTGTCATGCCATCGAGGACGCTGTGTCGATAGGCCCGCCAGGCCGGCAGGATGCTCGCCACCACGCTGGCCAGCAACACCGCAGCCAGCAGCGCCCATTCCCGCGCGCTCACCCAGGCCACGGAAAGCGACACCCCCGCCAGCGCCGGCAAGAGCGCCGCGAGTGCCGCTGCGAGCAAGGCGAGCAACGCCACGCCCAAGACCATGCCAGCGAGCGTGACCCACAGGGCCTCAAGGCACAGCAGTGAAAACACATGCCGCGGGCTCGCCCCCAGCGCGCGCAAAATCGCCAGCTCCCGGCGACGCTCGCCCAGGCTTGCTACCAAGAGCGCCACCAGCCCACCCAGGCTCACCAGCACCACCAGCGCCGCAATCGCAGTCAGCGCGTTGTCCGCCACGGCCATCAGCTGCCAGAGCTCCATGAGCGCCACGCCCGGCAAAATCGCGGTGAGCGGCTCGGCCTTGTAATCATTCACCCAGCGGGCCATCTGCAAGGCGCTGGCGCGGGATTTGAGCCCCACCAGCGCCGCGCTGGCGGTCTTTGGGGTGAGGTCGAATTTACGCACCCTCTCCGGGGCGATTTTGAAATTCGGCAGTGGCGCGCCACCGGCCCAATCAAGATGTATCGCTTCAAGTGAGTGGAGGCTCACCATCAGCATCGTATCCGCAGGCGTGCCGCTTGGCGCCAGAATCCCCACCACCGTGAAC
>JBEAUN010000022.1:0-4486 GCA_041161415.1 Pseudomonadota bacterium
TTCCGACACGACAAGTCCCGTTCAATCAGCCTGCCAAAAAAACGCAAAGCCGCCGCTTGGGATCGGCAATACCTTGCCAACGTGTTGGGGTTGGGGGAGTTTTGATGCTCCGGCCCTGTGACGGGCCCGATGTTGGGCCCGTTTTTTTTCGATCTGTTTTAGAATTAACTAGAAAATCTAGCCTTGCCTCTCGGGCTGCAATAGACCTAGATTGCACCCTTACAATTCCAAGTCAGATCATCCACCGACATGAAACCAACTTTGCGTCGTATTTTCCTGGGTATCTTTCTAGTTTCAGCGGGCCTCATGGGCACCGGGCTCTATCTTCAATACGCGCTTCACCTGGAGCCCTGCGCTATGTGCATCCTGCAGCGATACGCCTTCGTTGTCGCTGCCGTGTTGGCCCTGGTCGCCGGCATTCACGCCCCGCATCGCTTGGGCACACGAATCTATGCCGTTCTGCTTCTACTAGCGTCTTTACTGGGCGGGGGCGTGGCCGCCCGCCAGTCCTGGATGCAGCGTTTCCCTTCGAAAGAGATGGAATGCGGGCCCGGACTCGAATACATGCTGGATTCATTCCCACTCACCGATGCCCTGCCGATGATTTTCAAAGGAGGCGGCGATTGTTCGAAAGTCCAATGGACTTTCCTGGGCGGATCGATACCCGAGTGGTCCTTGGTCTGGTTCGCATTGTTCGCGCTTGCAGCGGCCTATATCCTGGTGAAAGCCAGCTCACAACCCCGCTGAGCGCTTTGCCTCGCAGGCCATGGCAGCAATGACCGCATCGGACTCCCCCACCGGGGATGTGAGCGTGAAATCAACCCCGGGATAACACTGACGAAGCTCATCAAGCATGACCGGGAGCTCCTTCTTGAGGTGTCCCCCTGCCGCGATGAAAAGTGGCACCACTGTGATCGCATCCACACCCTCGGCTACCAGCGCCTTTGCGGCCGCGGCAAGATCAGGCTCCATGAATTCAAGGAAAGCCACCTCCACGCACGCCTCTGGCGTACTGGCCAGCACGCTGTCTCTGACCCGGCGAATCGGTCGCGCCCATTCCGGGTCACGCGCCCCGTGAGCAAAGAGAATAAGGGCAGGTTTGCGGGGTGTGTGCACGATCTAAGTCCTTAGCTTTTCGTGTTTGAGTCCAACCAAAAATCACCGACCTCACAACATCAGGAACGCGATGATCGCCATAACGGTCGGAGGCGTAGCCGCCATAAAAAGCCAAAGCGGGCTGATCGACTCATCCTTGAAGTAATCCTTGAGGATGGAGTAACCCGCAGGATTAGGCGCATTGGCAATCACAGTGAGGCCACCGCCAGTCACAGCACCGGCGACGAGCGCATACTTGAATTCGGCCGTCGTACCCTCGACCAGCGAGCCCAGATAGGTGAGCGCAGCATTATCGGTAATGGCAGTAAGTGCGGTGGCCACGAAATAAAGCACCGTGGGGTGCATGTCGCCCAGTGCCTGCTGCAGCCACCATTGCTGAAGTCCGCCCAAGGTCACCAAGCCTGCCAGGAAGAAAGCGACCATAAGGCCTTGGCGCAGCATCAATGGGTCCTGGTGGCGCTTGTAAGCCTCGGTGTACCCCAAGAAGAAAAGGAACAGCCCCATGAACACCACGGTGTAATGCGCAAACATCACCACACCGAACAAAAACAAGGCATGGATCGAGATCACGATCCAGGGGACACCCGGTTTGTCGTTGCCTTCCCCACCCAGATTGAGCGAGAGCAATTCACGGCGGAACATGTAAGAGGAAATTGCTGCATTCACCACCACAGCAATCAGCGCCTTCCACCCGAAGTGGGTCACCATGAACAAAGTATCCCAATTCCATTTAGCCGCCACCATCAAAACGGGCGGTGCGGCGTAGGCTGTGAGCGTTCCTCCTATGGAGACATTGACAAAGAGCACGCCGATCGTGACGTATTTCAGACGCTCGGAAATATTTTTTGAGAAAAACGCATCCCTAAGAAGGAGGGCCGCCAGCGTCATGGCGGCCGGCTCGGTGATCAGCGAACCCAACAACGGAATGACAGACAAGCACAAGAAGTACATCGCCAATGGCCGCGCCAAAGGCAAAGATCGGGCGCTCACTTTTACAATCGACAGCACCGCCTCAAGAATCGGCTTGCTCGCTGCAATCACCATCACACAAAAAACAAACAGCGGTTCGGTGAAATTGCGCTCGTTGAGATAACGCAGGGTTGCCTCTTTGCCGCTCATCGAAAAGAGCGCCACGATCAACACGAACGCCCAAAACCCGAACACCACCTCTACTTCAGCGAGCAGATGCCACACCCCGGCATGGCGCGGGTTAATATGGGCCAAGTGAGCAAAAAACTTGGTCGAAAAGGTGTGCAGTACCGCAACTGCGAAGATCACGGCTGCAACAAGCTCTGGTGCGCTGGGGTTGATCATGCTGGTCGAGACTTCAGGCAAGTTAACGAGGCGGAGATGATACGACAAGCGCATCCAGAATCGGTATGCGGGCCGACCCTGATTGGGGAAGCACCTCAGCCTCGCAGGCTGCTTCAAGCATCGCGCACCCGAGGCGTCGGTACCCCCCGAGTGCAACATCAAAGACGCGGTGTGCGCCAGCAAAGCTTGATCAACATCAGAGCGGCTCCAAAGAAGTGCGGCCAAGCTGAGCGCGCACCAAAACGAACCGCCCCCGCCGCACCCCAATCGCCCTCAATCCGAAAGCGAAGAGACAGCTATGTTCAGAAACCGCGAGGATGCCGCCGATCAGCTGATTACTCAACTCGCGAAATATCGGCACGCGCACACACTCGTCCTCGGCATCCCTAGGGGCGCTGTCCCAATGGCCAAGCACATTGCAGATGCTCTTGGGGCGGAGTTCGATGTGGTGTTAGCCAGAAAGCTGGGGGCGCCGGACAACCCGGAATACGCTATCGGCGCAATCGCCGAGGATGGTTGGGTGTGTCTCTTACCGGACGCGCAGTGGTCTGGAGCGACACCCGATTACATCGAAGCTGACAAAGCAAAGCAGCGCGCCGTGATCCTCGCGCGTAAGCGGCAATACGATGCGATCCGAAGCCCGCATACAGCCCGCGGGAAGAATGTCATCGTGGTCGATGATGGGCTTGCCACCGGCGCCACCATGATGGCCGCACTCCACGGACTGCGCGCACAAGAGCCTGCGAAGCTGATATGCGCGGTGCCCGTATCACCGCAGGATACGCTTTTGCGCATCCGCGGGCTTTGCGATGAAGTGGTGTGTCTTCTGGTCCCCACAGATTTTCATGCGGTGGCGCAGTTTTACCTTCACTTCGCGCAAGTGAGCGATGAGGAGGTACTCGCTTGTCTGCGCGGCAGCTCGAAGACCCCTAGAGCTTCACCGCCGGGTTCAGGGCATACACACCAGTAAGGGTCGTACTGGCCAGCACATGCCCTTCGATGGCACGCAGCACATCGGGGCCGCGGAAGCGCCCGGTGAGCGGCAAGGACGGGATGTCCAGGGCATACAGCGTAAAGATGTAGTGGTGTGGGATTTCATCATTCCAGGGCGGACACGGGCCGTCGTAGCCGTGGTAGTCGCCTTTCATGATGTCATCATTGGCAAACCACGCGGTGTAATCATTCACCCCGTGGCGAGCGCCGCGCGCGGCCTCGGGCCCGATCTTTCCGCCCGGTGTGACTTCATTGCCGAACTCACCCGACTCGATGTGATTGGGCGAAGGCGGCAAATCGATCAACACCCAATGAAAAAAATCCTGCCGCGGCAAGCCGGCGGGTACCACGCGTCCCGGTTTATTGACATCATCTGCCCGGGTCGGCACATCGGGGTCATGGCAAATGAGCACCAGGGAACGCGTGCCTTCCGGAAGGTCAGACCAGCTCAACTGCGGATTGCGGTTCGCACCCAAGCAGACATGATCACGATCATGTGGAATACAGAAAGCGTATTCACCAGGAATGCGCTGATGATCTGAAAAACTTTTACTCGTGAGTTTCATGAAGGTCTCTTTCCACGATCAAATTTCACTGCGGCGTCGGAAATCGGAAATCCGAAATCCACACAGCCATAGCACCACAAAATACGCAACCGCACCAGCCACGACGACGCCAGCCAGGCGAGCCAAACGAGCCGTGGCAGTGGCAGTGAGCCACCAGTCCGCAGAACCCATGAACCACAGCAGTACCGCAGAAAGCACCAGCAACCCAAGGCACAATTTCAGCACGAAGACGAGCCACCCGGCTCCCGGTCGATACACGCCGCGGGAGCGCAAGCCTCGGCTCAAGAAAAAGGCGTTGCCCAAGGACGCGAGCCCGATCGACAAGGCGAGGCCGGCATGCTGCAAGGGGCCGATAAACAATAGGTTCATCACCTGTGTGGCGACCAGCGTACAAAGCGCTATTTTCACGGGTGTCCGGATATCCTGCCGCGCATAAAATCCAGGAGCTAAGACCTTCACGCTGATCAAACCCACGAGACCCACGCTATAGCCGACGA
>JBEAUN010000025.1:0-4452 GCA_041161415.1 Pseudomonadota bacterium
CTTCCGCGCGGTTCAGGATTGGTCATTGCAAAGCAGCCAAGCGGCCTCAACCTCTCGCCGTGTGACAAGTCCCGGCAGTACTTTTCCGCCGCCATAGACCCACAGGCGCAGTTCCTGGCCAGCTACACCCCACTCCCGCTGGTGAGGCCACGATTCGTAAAGTGCTCAAGAGACTGGATCAGGCGTGGCGTTTATTCACGAGATTTACCGAGGCTCAGACGGTTTTCGATCTGGTCAGTCGCGTGACCATTTCCCCCGAGGGTGCCCGGGTTGAGATCAATGCCGAAGCCCTGATCAGATTGATCGGTGAGTTGGCCGAACACGGTGACGCCATGGAGGGCGACGCAGGGTAGCGCGTCCCCGAGCGTTTCTTACAGGAGGGTACAGAGAATTTCATATTTCAAATCTCAAATGGAGAGCGTTTTTTGGTTACAACCTGGGGTATGTAACCCGTTGATTATATGAGGCACGACCTCGCGAACGCTCGCGAGACCACCAGAGACAACGGGGGAAAGAGACGCCCAAACGGGGTCGAATACGCGGGGCGAACGGTCGCGACGCTCGCGAGGCAACCGCGCGTTTCAGAGGGGGACAGGCGAAAAAAATCCCAACCGGATAAGGGTTGGGATTTTGAATACTGGTGGCGGGGCGGCAGCCGGCGCCAAACCCCGTTGAAGGTACGCAATACCGGAGTCCCGGCAAGTTGCTAACCCCGGATGGCTATTTTGAAAAACTGAGCTTGACACGTGAAAACCTGCGGACGATCAAGCCGTGTTATCGCTCCCTTGCCTACCGGTGCAAGCCTCCAAACTTCTTCCCCAAAGCGCCAATTGGATTTCTATTTGCGGAATCGAATCCGCATCCGCAGAGTGGCTCAGACCGAGGGATCGGTAAGCCGCCGAATCGTCAGGGCGCAGCGTTGTTCAATCAAGGCATTGATTCGCTCAACCACGGAATTGCCAGCAAAACTGTGCCCGGGGTCAGACTGGAGCTTACGCGCCGTGGCGGGTAATGACTTTGCCAACTCCAGAATTCGCCTCTTGGCTTGCGCCTTGGTAAAGCCGACGCTTTCTGAAAACTGTTCCCAGTGCTTTGCCTCTACTTCGCTGAACTTGTACTTGCTACCGATTTTCATGGCCATCTTCGGCGTCAGTGTTGGATACACCGCCGTCGACAGCGTGTCGTAGAACGGTGCCAGAACGGGGGGTTTGCCTGCCTTTTCACCCAAATACAGCAGCGAGAAATTCTTGGCGTGCGCATCGTGATTGCCGATCAGCGCATTGAATATCACGTAGTCGAGCAGGCGCAGGACCTGCGGCGCGCTTGGGCGCGTGGCGGTACGCACCAAGTCAAAGCATTGAGCCAGATCTGGCCCACCTTCGTTCTGGTATTTCATCTCTGGGATCACCCCGAGTGCCTGGCAGAAATCCTCTTGATGAAGGCGTTGTCGGTGCCCTTGGGAATCGATCAGTCGGTCGTAGCGATCAACGAGCAGGAACGAGCGATCCGCCACAAAGTGGACTTTCGATTTCGCTGGCTTGAGTTTCATGGCCTGCGCCAGCGCCATGCAGAACCCTTCGTTGATCACGCTGTCTTCAACGGCGTGAATGGCAGGTTTCAGAATATGGGAGCTCGGCGTGCCGTTCACGGGCAGACCAATGCGGGTGCCATCGAAAACGACTGGTAGCTTGTCTTGAGCGCCCGCCAAAGAAAGTCGCAAGCCGTCTTTGCCTGCCAGCATGGGGCGGCGCGGCAATTCATCCAGGATGGCAACGACCTCGTCGTCACTCAGCCACTGAACGTCATCGTCGCGGGTCGGCACAGGCAAAGCCTGCCCCGGCGCAAGGAACGTCACTGCCCCGGCGCATTCGCCACCGATGTTGTCCAGTAGCGCGAAGTCGTTCTGGCCTGAAACTTGGAACTGCTGCGCAATCAGGCGACGCATCTGGCCTTCTGGCAATAGACCCGCAAAGAAGGGACGCGTTTTACGATCGTCGAATGGCTCCGGTTGCAGGGGTAGCGAGGCGGACAAGGCCACGGCATCTGATTGCGCCAGCCAGCCGGATGCGTAGTAAAAAGTCAGTCGGCCATCGACCAGCGCCAGCGTGCCGACACGATTGGCGAAAAGCCAGACTTCCAGCTCATGCGCCATGGTCACCTTCACCACTTTGATCGTCGGCCGCAACAGTTGGCAATCCGCTTAACTGGATCTCGCCACCCAGGGCATCAATGACCCGCAGCACGTTTTCCAGTCGCAGGGTGGGCTTGCCTGCTTCAAGGTCGACGATGAAGCGCACACCCACCCCGGCAGCGAGAGCCATCTGGGGCTGTGTCAGCCCGAGCCGCTTGCGAGCGACACGCAATGCGTCGCCGAGTTGTTGAGGTGATCGAATGGATGTCATGGTTTGTGTGCTTGGTTTCCCGTTCGGGAAATTATCAACCACAACGGGGCTACCTGCAAGAGATACTTCCCGATCGGGAATGTTTGCGGGGTCTCAGGCAAGATTTTCGCCGTAACTTCCCGTTCGGGAAATATTGTGTGCATGCGGAGACTGGCAGTCACAATTTCCGCAGGAAATGCGGTAAATAGACGCGCGCGAAAATATCGCTTGGCTGGCGAGCGGAACAGAGCGTTCATGGGCTCCTCCCAACTCGCTCGGAAGGAAACCAAGATGCATGTCGTTCATTTCAATCAAAAACAACTGGCCGGACGCTGGGACGTCAGCGAGGCCACTCTCGAACGGTGGCGTTGCGAGGGGATCGGGCCGAAGTTTCTGAAGCTCTGTGGCCGCGTGCTCTACCGGCAGGTCGACATCGAAGCCTACGAGGAATCGTGTTTGGCAACGTCGACCAAGGCCAGAACTACCCAGACCAGTGCTGATTGAAGAACCGTTCCGCTTCGTCGGTAGTTATCTGCAAATACCGATCTTTCGGAACTTGGCGGTGAAAGCGCTGACCCTGCGGATCCGCCAAAAGTCCGCAGTCCGCAAGCTGGGTCAATCAACCAATTCGTTCTAAGTCAACAAGTGGCACTTGAATCGTGCGGACCGGTGATGGCTCCTGCGGGTTCTTGCATACGGGTTCGAGCTCCTGCGTGTTAAAGGTGGGGTGGGGGCCCGGGCCAAACCACCGTTAAAAGCGTGCAGTCGAAGCGCTGAGGCTCGGTGCGGAAGATTGCCAAAACGATCGACAAGATCGGCAGGCGAGGATTTCTCCGGCCACGACCTGTTCGGCATACCGCTTGGCCACCACTGATACGGACTCATTGCGTACATCCATGTATTTACAGAACCGTTTCGACGGATTAGGATGTATGTGTACATCCACCTAAGTGGCAGGAGGTCACCATGGCCCAAACCAAGCTTTTCAAGAACGGCAACTCCCAAGCAGTGCGGATTCCGGCCGAGCTGGCCTACAGCAGCTGGGACATCGAATTGGTCATCGAAAGACAGGGCGATGAACTGCGCATCCGTCCCTCGAAGCGGCGCATGGGGGATGTGCTGGGCAAACTCGCCCAGTTCTCCCCCGACTTCATGAGCGAAGGGCGTGGCCAAAACACCGAAGGCGAACGCGAGGCGCTATGAAACCGAAGTACATGCTCGACACCAACATCTGCATCTACCTGATGAAGCACCAACCCCCGCAGGTGCGCGCGCGGTTTGCCGATTGCTTCGTCGGTGATGTGGTGATTTCCGCGATCACGCTGGCCGAGCTGGAATTCGGCGTCGCGTGTTCGGGCGAATCCCAAGCCCGAAATCAGGCCGCGCTCGACAGCCTGCTCGAAGATATTTTGGTGGCCCCCTTTGAGGAGCGTGCCGCGCGCGCCTATGGGCCGCTGCGCGCTGCCAACCGCGAACGCAACAAGGACGCGCTGGATAAACTCATCGCCTCACACGCCATGGCGCTGGGGGTGACTCTGGTTACCAACAACGAAGCGGATTTCGTTGCCTTCAGCGGGCTCGTGGTTGAGAATTGGGTCAATAACCATTGATTTCGCTTTGAGCCACGCGTCCGCTGACATTTGCTCGTCAGACCGGATCACCCCGCGATTGCCGCCCAGGGGGCGTGTCTGTTTGATCTGCTTGACCCCGCAGGGTTAGCCTTGCCGACTTCGAGGTATTGCCGGTAGCCCGGGGGGGCTGAGAGAAATGGGCAGAACTGAGAGAACCGGCTTCAGAAGAGGGCTGCTTACGTCAACCACGAAGTCCGCAACCTTCCGCACGAACCCGCGACACCACGCGGCATCCCGCGCGATTGGCCGAAAAAAACCCCAACTCAGCGGAGTTAGGGTTTGTGTAATGGTGGCGAGCGCATCCGCGACAAAATCGCGGCCTCAGGGCCGGAGCATCAAAACTCCCCCAACCCCAACACGTTGGCAAGGTATTGCCGATCCCAAGCGGCGGCTTTGCGTTTTTTTGGCAGGCTGATTGAACGGGACTTGTCGTGTCGGAA
>JBEAUN010000037.1:0-2542 GCA_041161415.1 Pseudomonadota bacterium
CCCCTACAGGTTTACTCCCTCTTCCCCACCCGGCCGATTGCCTTAGAATCAAATGAGGGACTCGATAAAAAAGCCCGCCCACGGAGACAGTATGAAACGCGACGCCATCCGCCTCAGCGACAAATACACCCTCAATGAAGGCCGCATTTTTGTCACCGGGTATCAGGCGCTCACGCGGCTGCCGATGTTGCAGCGACAGCGCGATCTGGCGGCCGGGCTCAACACCGCAGGATTCATTTCCGGCTACCGGGGCAGTCCCTTAGGGGGGCTCGATCAGGCGCTATTCGGCGCAAAAGAACACCTCGCCGCGCACCATGTGGTGTTCCAGCCCGGAGTGAATGAGGATTTGGCGGCCACCGCGGTATGGGGCACGCAGCAGGTGAATCTCTACCCGGGCGCGAAATACGATGGCGTCTTTGCCATGTGGTATGGCAAGGGCCCGGGGGTGGATCGCTCAGGCGATGTGCTGCGCCACGCCAATGCCGCAGGCAGCGCCAAATTCGGCGGGGTGCTGGTGATTGCCGGCGACGATCATGCCGCCAAATCTTCCACCTTGCCGCACCAGACCGATCATTTTTTCAAAGCGGTGTTGATGCCGGTGCTCTCGCCCGCGGGGGTGCAGGAATATCTCGATTACGGCTTACATGGCTTTGCGCTGTCGCGTTACTCGGGTTGCTGGGTGGCGTTCAAGGCGCTGTCCGACACCGTGGAGACCACCGCCTCGGTGGATATCTCGCCCGAGCGGGTGAAGATCATTCTCCCGGATGATGTGGCATTGCCGCCGGATGGGCTCAATATCCGCTGGCCTGATCCGCCGCTCGTTCAGGAAAAGCGATTGCTGCATTACAAGCTCTACGCGGCGCTCGCCTACGCCCGGGCCAATGGCTTGAATCGCATCGTGATGGATTCGCCGCGCGCAAGGCTGGGCATCATCACCTCGGGCAAATCGTATTTGGATGTGCGCCAGGCGCTGGATGACTTAGGCATCACCGAAGCGGTGGCCCGCGAGATCGGGCTGCGGCTTTATAAGGTGGGCATGGTGTGGCCGCTGGAATCCGAGGGCGTACGGCATTTTGCCGAAGGGCTGGAAGAGATTCTGGTGGTGGAAGAAAAACGCCAGCTCTTGGAATATCAGCTCAAGGAAGAGCTCTACAACTGGCGCGAGGATGTGCGGCCCCGCGTGGTAGGCAAATTCGATGAAAAGGGCGAGTGGGGGCTGCCCCACGGCGAATGGCTGCTGCCGGCAGCGAGCGAGCTCACGCCAGCGATGATTGCGCGGGCCATTGCCAGCCGGATTGCCAAGTTTCACACCTCGGACATCATTCGCGATCGCCTCACCTTTCTGGCTGAAAAAGAAGCCGCGCTCGCCAAAAAAGTTTTTTCTATTGAGCGCACGCCCACCTTCTGCCCGGGCTGCCCGCACAACACCTCGACCAATGTGCCCGAAGGCAGCCGCGCAGTGGCGGGCATTGGCTGTCATTACATGGCCTACTGGATGCCGGGGCGCAAGACCTCGACCTTCACCCAAATGGGCGGCGAAGGCGTGACCTGGGTGGGCCAGGCGCCCTTCACTGAAACCGCGCATGTCTTCTGCAATCTGGGCGATGGCACCTATTTCCACTCCGGCTCGCTCGCCATTCGCCAGGCGGTGGCCGCGGGGGTGAACATCACTTACAAGATCCTCTACAACGACGCGGTGGCGATGACCGGCGGACAGGCGGTGGATGGCACGCTCACGGTGCCGAAAATCGCCCGCCAGCTGGTGGCCGAAGGGGTCAATACCATCGTGGTGGTGACTGACGGCACGCCGCGGCATTATGGCCCGGGCGATTTGCCGCATGGCATTGTCATGCGCCACCGCGATGAGCTCGATGCCATCCAGCGCGAATTGCGCGAATGCGGTGGGGTCTCGGCGCTGATTTACGACCAGACCTGTGCCGCAGAAAAACGCCGCCGCAGAAAACGCGGCACCTTCCCCGACCCGCAGCGCCGGGTGTTCATCAATGACGCGGTGTGCGAGGGCTGCGGCGATTGCAGCGTGAAATCCAATTGCATGGCGGTGCTGCCGAAAGACACCGAATTCGGCCGCAAGCGGAAGATCGATCAATCCGCCTGCAACAAGGATTTCTCCTGCCTCAATGGCTTTTGCCCCTCATTTGTCACCCTCGAAGGCGGCCGCCCGCGCCGCGGTGTGGCCTTGCAGACGGATGACACGCATCTGCCGCAGCCCACCCTGCCCGCCACCGACACGCCCTGGGGCATCCTCATCACCGGCGTGGGCGGCACGGGTGTCGTGACAATCGGCGCGCTGATCGGCATGGCTGCGCATATCGACGGCAAAGGCGTGACAGTGCTGGATATGACGGGGCTGGCGCAAAAAGGCGGCTCGGTGTTTTCGCATGTGCGCGTGGCAGATGACCCGGGTGCGCTTCATGCCGTACGCGTCGCGGCAGGCGAAGCCAATGCGCTGATTGGCGGTGATCTGGTGGTGAGCGCCTCGGATGAGGCGCTGGCGAAAATGCGCGGCGGCTTCACCCGCGCG
>JBEAUN010000086.1:0-2703 GCA_041161415.1 Pseudomonadota bacterium
GTACAGACCTGCCCAAGCCACGCGGCAAGCGCGGGCCGACTTCGCGATTGCAGCAGCAGATCGAGGCGGTCGAGCAGTTGCCAAAGACCAAGCAGCAGTTCGTCTCGCAGATGCTCGATACGGTGTTGGGGCAAACCAAGTAGGGAGAGAAGAGCGGCTAAGCGTTGAGAACAAGCAGATGAGGAAAGGGCCGCAGAGAGCGGCCCTTTTTTAGCAGCTACCCGCCGACGGCGGGTAGGGGGGGATTTTATTTCCTCAACTCCCCGGATAAATAAACCGGCGCAGCCCGGATTTCCGATAGTGCTTCAGGCCGGAGCCCATTCAGATTGACTTGCCCGCCAATTTTTCCCCGCGAAACTATTTGGCCAATTGACTCGCCGCATGATGCGACTATCAAAGAGCTCTCCGATAAGCTTGATGCCACCTCAACCAACGCGTTTAACGCGCGATCATCATCAAACTCAGCCAAGTCCATTGCAGCATCGTCACGCTCATCCTCGCGTGCGTTTTGATCAAGCAGAACATCTATCAGCAAGGCAACACGATCCATATCAAATCACCACCACTTCTTTTCGATTGAGAGGTGCGTCCCGATGGCCTTGTCACCAGTAGCGCCAGTGAAGGGGTTGGCATAACCGCCAGGCACGCTAACACTGGCATCGAAACGAGGTTGCTGACTGCCGGCGCCAAGGCCCTCGCGCTTGTGCGCTTGCAGGCACTCACGTTTGCGGGGCAGCGGTTATGCCGAGAATACGCGTGAGTTCGGCAACCATGGGGGTGTGGTCAACTTCGCCAAGGTTGGAAACAATTCTGTAGTGCCCGTGTTCGAGATATACCTGGCAGATTTCTCGAACCATGTCACCGACCCAGTCCGGCATCTGCTTTAGGAGGTCGGGGTCGTGGTACTGGGCGATGCACCATGCTACGTTGAACGCCACATCGAACCGAAGAAATTCAATGTTCTCGCCATGAAGCGTCCCGTTAATTTGGTCAATCTCGGACTGTGGGGTAGTCACTGTCATTTTCCTTTAAAAGAATCCCGGAACCGCTGAAGCCACCAATCACCTTCTTGTACTGCTCGCCAGTGAAGGTTATCTACCCGATCAGCGCGAACAAGATCCCTGTAATTCGACACGGATATTGGCCTTGCCGCCAGATATTTCAGCTCTTGGGTTTCCGAGATTTCGTGGGAAAGAATCTGAACGATGGCTTCATCGCTATCGAAGACTTCTTTGCGAACGTGCACCGTGATCTTCGTGCTTTCATCGCCCATCTTACTGGCAATATCTCGATGAAAGCGGACATCATGTGCGCCACCGCTGACGTTGCCATAGGTAGCATCGAAATCAAAACCCAGAGTACGCCTCCGATTTTGGTAATCAGCATCCGACAGCTTCACAATCCGATACTCCGCCAACACCTCCGGGTCATGCCCGACGCGTTGCAATATCTGCAACGCCTCCTCGGGTGTCCGGGTCGCCGCCTTGCCATACAGCTCGAGGTTACTCACCGGCTTTAAATCATGCACGAACTTGCCTTCGAGGAAGGCTGCACCACCAAGCGATCGCGGTGCGCGCAACATCTTGCTCAGAGGCACAAAGGGCGCCGACAGCTCGACCGTATGACCGAATGCGGGCGTATCGTAAGTGGCGCGGAAATCCGAGGCTCTGGGATAGCTCAGGCCATTTTGCTGGAACACAGATCGCTTGAGCGCATCGAAGGGGTCAGCCATTTCAGCGAGCGAGCCTAAGCCCACACCCAGATTCCACACCGCCCGCCCAGTGTCTTTCAAAGCACTGGCCAGCGTCTGGTTATCGGCCGTCGTCGGCGCGAAAGCACCCGTGCCATTCCAGAACTCCGAGGCCGTCTGTTGGATGCGCGCCCGCAATTCTGCCCTGGCTGCGATTTGCTCCTTGGTGGGCTTCACCACATGGCCATTGGCCGCGGGCCCGATCACCTGATCTTCGGCCTCTGCCCAAACTTGCGCAGCCTCTGCGCTAAGCGGCCCAAGCCCCGCACGCATGGCCTTGAGCTGCGCCTCGGTGATTTGCTGCGCCGGCTTCACCCCATGCGCCGCCACCCGCGCTGCATCATCGGCCACATCAAATCCATTGCCTTCTTGAATCATCGCACGAGCTTTTTCGGGGTCGGCTTGATCGACGATGCTATTCCCCAGCGCGCTACCAAACGCATCGACGGCGATCTGCTGCACTACCACCCTTCCACCACGCATCAGCGCCGCGGCGGTGCCACCTGCAATACCACTCACTGTGCCGTTAAACACTTTCTCTGCAGCATTGGCGCCAGTGCCAAGCGCATTGCTCACCCCAGTGCCCACCGCCGCACCCACTCCCGCAGCGGCCACACCACGCCAACTGAAGCTCTCCTGCAGCCCAGTGCTAACGCCGATACCTTGTGTGAGGGCGCTCGACGCGAGGGCTTTGAGGGCGGCGGATTCGACTGTAATCGTCTTGAAGAATTCCAGGCCCTTCAGGGCGTTGCCAAGGCCCGCGGTGACACCGCCGGAAATCGCGGAGAGGCCGGCTTGTTTCCAGCTGAAACCTTGCTGCACGCCGGTCATGATGCCTACAGCTTGGCCGGCGATGGAGCCGACTGCAGAGGCAGTGGCGGCGGTGCCGCCGGCGATGCCACTCACGGTGCCGTTAAATACTTTTTCTGCAGCATTGGCGCCAGTGCCAAGCG
>JBEAUN010000097.1:0-4026 GCA_041161415.1 Pseudomonadota bacterium
GGGGAGGCCGCGCCTTCCCTCCCGCCCTCACCCGCGAGCGTGCCGGATGTGGTGGTGACGCCGGCTGCTGCTGCGCCGGCTGTCGTGCCAGCTACGCCTACCGTACAGGCTGCTCCGGCCGCGCCAGCGCCAAAGGGGCAGGCCCCTACGGCGCAAGCGCCGGTAACACCAGCCCCGGCAGCGGCTCCGATACCTGCGCCAAAGGGTGCGCCCTTGGCGGCGCCGCAGCCGGTGGTGATCACCGCTGATCAAATCTCCGGGCGCACCGAAAACGAAACCCGCGCCGCGGGCAATGTGCTGGCGATCAAGGCCGATATCACGCTCACCGCTGATCAGCTCTCATACGCCCAACTGCAAGATGAAGTGGATGCGCAGGGCAATGTGGTGATGCAGCGGGGCGGCAGCCGCATCGAGGGCCCGCATGCCAAGCTGCAGCTTGATGAGCAGGTAGGGTTTTTCGAATCGCCGCGTTATCGGCTGGTGCGTGAGCCCGACCCGCGCTCAGGCCGCGAGGCCACGGTGGCCTCGGGTCAGGCCGAGCGTATTGAGTTTCAGGGCGAGAATCACTACCGCCTGTTGAACGCCACCTACAGCACCTGCCAGGCGAGCAACCCGGATTGGTATGCCCAGGCCAGTGATTTGAAGCTCGACTACGACAACGAGCGCGCAGAAGGCAAATCCGCCCGCGTGGTGTTCAAGGATGTGCCGATTCTGGCAGTGCCCTGGCTTGATTTTTCGCTCAATGACAAACGCAAGAGCGGCCTGCTCGCGCCCACCATTGGCAGCTCGAACCGCACCGGTTTTGATTATTCCCAGCCCATCTATTGGGATATCGCGCCTAACATGGACGCCACCTTCACCCCGCGCCTTATCACCAAGCGCGGGGTGCAGCTGGCCAGCGAATTCCGCTATCTGGGCAAGCAGTTTGATGGCACGGTGCGCGGGGAGTATTTGCCCGAGGATCAGGTCACCGGCACCACCCGCGATGCGCTGTTTCTGCGCCACAAGCAGGATTTCGGCAGCGGCTTTTCCGGCAGCGTGGATTTCAATTCGGTCTCGGATGGCTTGTATTTCTCGGATTTGTCCTCGCGGGTGGCGATGACTTCGCAGGCCAATCTTCTGCGCCAAGGCCAGCTTGCCTACGGCGCCGGCTGGTGGGGCGCCACGCTGACTGTGCAGCGCTATCAGACACTGCAAGACCCGGCGCAGCCGCCGGCCACCGCGCCTTACGAGCGGCTGCCGCAGCTTTTGCTCAATGCCACCCGTCCCGATCTTATCGGCGGCATGACTTTTTATCTCACCAGCGAAGCCACAGAGTTTTCCCACCCCACTCTGGATGAGGGTCGCCGCCTGGTGTTTTATCCGCAGATCGCCTGGCCGCTGCAGACGGCCGCTTTTTCGGTTACCCCGAAAATCGGCTTGCACCAGACCGAATATTCGCTTGATCGACGCACCACCACCGGCGCGACATCCATCAGCCGCAGCGTGCCGATTTTCAGTGTCGATACCTCGCTGGTGTTCGAACGTGACACCCTCCTCCAGGGGCGCGAGATCACGCAGACGCTCGAGCCCCGGCTTTACTACGTGCGCATTCCCTATCGCGATCAAAGTGCGATACCGGTGTTCGATTCAGGGCGCGCCGATTTCAGCTTTGCGCAGATGTTTTCGGAAAATATTTTCGCCGGCTCGGATCGCATCGCCGATGCCAATCAGATCACCGCTGCGATCACCTCCCGCGCCATCAATCCGGCCACGGGTGCTGAGTTGATGCGTGCCACCTTGGGGCAGCGCTATTACTTTTCCGACCAGGTGGTGACCCTGCCGGGGGTGGCCCCACGTAGCGGCCGCACCGCTGACTTGTTGGCGGCGCTCTCGGGCAAGGTGAGTGCAGACACGACCCTTGATCTTGGCTGGCAGTACAATCCCCGCGATTCCCGCACCGAACGCTATAACCTCGGCGCGCGCTTTCAGCCCGCTTTCGATCAGGTGTTCAATGTGAGCTATCGCTTTACCCGCGATGCACCGGAGCTCGGCCTCACCGGTGTGCGCGATTTGGATGTGTCGATGCAGTGGCCGCTTTCTCGTGGCTGGTATGGTCTGGCGCGTTATGACTATTCGCTGCGTGATTCCCGCGTAGTCGAGGCACTGGCGGGGGTGGAATATGACGGCGGCTGTTGGGCGCTGCGCCTGGTCGGGCACCGCCTGGCCACGGCAACGGATGCCAATAACACCGCTATTTTTGTGCAGCTCGAGTTGAATGGCTTTTCGCGCATCGGGTCCAATCCCCTGGAGATCTTGAAGCGCAATATCGGCGGTTATGGTGTCATCAATCAGCCTGCTGCCGACCCGGTTTTTGGCAGGTAATGATGCGAATTTTCAAGCCCAATCGGGCAGGTGAGGTGAGTATGTGGCGCGTGGTGATTTTTATGCTCTGCTTGAGCGGCGTGCAGCTGCCGGCGGCAGCCCAGGTGCGTGCGGTGCCGGTTGATCGCATCGTGGCGGTGGTGAATGACGAAGTCATCACCTCCACTGAATTGCGCAATCGCATCAGCCAGGCCTTGCAGCAGATGCGATCGCAAAACATGGCCTTGCCGGCGCCGGCCGCGCTTGAGCGCCAGACGCTCGAGCGCATGATCGCAGATCGGGTGCAGATCCAGATGGCCCGCGAAACCGGGCTCAAGATTGAAGATGCCGCACTCGACCGCGCGCTGGAGCGGATTGCGGAAAACAATCGTCTCACCCCTGCGGCCTTTCGCGCTGCGCTGGAAAAGGACGGCATCCCCTGGGCTGTGTTCCGCGAAGAGGTGCGCAGCGAAATGACCATCGGCCGGCTGCGCGAGCGCGAGGTGGAAAATCGCATCGCGATTTCCGAAGCCGAGATCGATCACTTCCTCGAAGCACAGCAGAAATCCGCGATGGGCGCCGATGAATTCGATGTGGCGCACATTTTGTTCCGCATGCCTGAAAAAGCCACGCCCGAACAATCCCAGCGGCTGCAGGCGCGCGCCACCAAGGCGCTGACCATGATCAACGAAGGTGAGGAATTCGCCAAAGTGGCCGCGTTGTATTCCGACGCCCCAGATGCGCTCAACGGCGGCACGATGGGCTGGCGCAAAGCAGACCGCCTGCCGCCGATTTTTGTCGAAGCGCTGGCGAAGCTTGAGCCCGGCCAAGTGAGCGCCGTGCTGCGCAGCCCCGCGGGCCTGCACATCATCAAGCTGCGCGGCAAGCGCGGCGGCAATCTGGCCGATCAGAAAATCCAGCAGACACTGGCCCGCCACATCCTCATCAAAGTCACCGAAGTCGTGTCCGATACCGAAGCCCGCCGGCGCATCGAATCCTTACGTGATCGCATCAAAAACGGCGAGGATTTCGCTGAGCTGGCGCGGCTGCATTCCAATGATCTTTCTGCCGCCAAGGGCGGCGATCTGGGCTGGATTTTTGCGGGCGACACGGTGCCGGAATTCGAACGTGTGATGGATGCCTTAAAGCCCAGCGAGCTCTCCGAGCCCACCCGCTCGCCCTTTGGCTGGCACTTGATTCAGGTGCAAGAGCGCCGCGTGCAGGATGCCTCCTCCGAGCGCCAGCGCCTGATTGCCCGCAACGCCCTGCGCGAACGCAAATCGGAAGAAGCCTATCAGGAGTGGCTGCGCCAATTGCGCGACCGCGCCTATGTGGAAATCCGTTTGCAGGATCGCTGAGCGCGCACACCATGCAGCCGATTATCGCCCTGACCTCCGGTGAGCCCGCCGGCATTGGCCCAGATTTGTGCCTCTCGCTCGCCCGTCGGCAAACCCCGGCGCGCATCGTGGTGCTGGGCAATCGCGCCATGCTCGAGGCCCGCGCCAGGATGCTTGGGCTAGCGGTGAGCTTCGTCAATTACCCCGCCAGCACGCCCTTGCCAGACAACACCCTGGAAGTGTTGAATCTGCCGCTGCCGCGCGATTGCCATCCGGGTAGCCTCGACCCGGCCAATGCGCCTTATGTGCTCGCCCTGCTTGATCGCGCCATCGATGGCTGTATGGC
>JBEAUN010000172.1:0-6167 GCA_041161415.1 Pseudomonadota bacterium
CGAGCCCCAGCCCCCCCTGCCCACTCAAATCCTCATAGTTGCTATTAAACCAATCAGACGAGAACTCTCTCCAGCCAGAGCGCATCACGCCCGCCGCCTCGAGTGATGCGAATTGGGAACCGAATTTTTGTGCGAAGTCTTTGGATGGGTCCTTGAACCACCCCGTGACCAAGCCGGCCAGCGCTGTTACACCGGAGAGCACATAAAATGGCGCTGCCAGTCCGACGGTGGCCACGCTGGCCACGCCGCCCAGGAGCCACAAACCGCCACCTGCCGTCAGTAGGGCTCCGGAGGCCAGATCCACCTTATCGCCGGTTTCTTTAGCGTGACTGATCTGCATCGAACCGAGCGCGGCCGCCACCGCGCCACCGCCTATATCCAAGCCAGCCACCAAGGCGCGGGTCATGATCGCAGCGGCTCGCGCGCCACCGATTTCCGTCGGCGGCATGGTTGCATCTTCGGCAATCTGAGCTTGCAGAGTGGGCTTATCCAGACGAACCAAATCAGACAGCGGTCGTCCCGCGAGCTTGGTGAAGTTGGCGAGGTCATCCCGCTTGAAAACATTTAGCAGAATGTAATTCACAGATTTGGCTACTTGGTTTCCGTAGCTCATCGGCGCCAACACAACCAAGGCATCGGTCAAGCGATCCTGGAGAGTGTTCGGTTTCCCATCGTTTGCGTGCCCGGCGATGGTGATCGCCCCGAGCACCACACCGAAACCGGTCGCGATCGTGCCCAAAACACCGCTTTTGGACAGTGCTTCGGGGAACGCGGGCTCCTTTGGAGCAGCTTCAGCTGGGTTTCCGGGGGACTTGGGGCTCGGTGTATCCACCGCAGGATCCCAAGGTCGGAGCATTTTTGGTAAAAGCGCATCGACCAGCTTATTCAATTCGTTAGGTATCCGAACGATGTCCTCCAAAGCGGACAAGACGTTGCCCGCCAGGCGGAATCCCGTTCGCGACTCGCGAAGGCCAGTCGTCGGCAACTGAGTGAGAATCAGCTTGAGCAGATCTTTGGCCAGGGTTTCATCGGCCTGGGCGCCCATAGCCTGCGCCTGTTTGAACAAGAGCTGAGAAGCAAGACTATCGCCGACGCGCCCCCCCAACTCCGCGTCAAGCATCTTGAGGGCGCTCACCTCGCTACCGACGAGCTGGGATGCTTCCTGAGAATTCGTTTTGGAGCCCAGCCAATCGACATAACCCGCAAAGAAGCCGCTCTCCAGCCGCTGGCCCATCTTTCGGGCGGTGTCTTTCGCATCAGGCAGGGTCTCGCCCAGGAGTTGCGTGATGTCAGCCTGAATGCTGGGGTCCGCCATCATCCGGTTATATGCTTTGGCAAGCGCAGCGGGGTCGAAGAGCTTCGCGGAAACCTCTTCTTGCGTCATTCCCTGCTTGAAGCCGCGCACCTCATCTTGCCCTCGAGCCAAATCCTCCAAGCCGTGATTGAGCATGCCATAGGCATAACGCAGGTCGTCGAAGTTCGCGCGATTCCAGTCACTCACAAGCTCTGCAAGCCGTTCGACCGGAATCGACGATACGCCACCACCACCTTCACCCACGCCGCACAGCCAGTCGAACAACGCAGTATCATTGGCGACCTCTTCAAGCATGATCCGGTCTTCGCCAATGATGTTTTCATCGGTGGCGGCTTTTTGGAGGTCCTCCACCGAGATCGACAAAGCACCCCCACTGGCTGCGTCCTTGAGCTTCTCACCCAGCACGGCCGCTAGGTTATCCGACAGCGCCAACACAGCGCGATACGCGCGGTCTTGATCGTTATTCACGCCATCCGGGGGCTGCGGCAGATCAAAGTCCTCGTATTTCTTGGCAAGGTCGGAATAAACCTTTTGCATGACGCCGATTTCATTGCCGTTCTCGTCCTTCACCTTTGCCTCGAACAACAAGCTGCTCGGCTGCGTGGCTTCGATGATGCCCTGGCGCGTGATACTGCCATCGGCCGCGCCGTCAAGCATATCGAGCTGCTTGAAGGCGATCGGGTCATTCGAAAGCTCGCGCAAGGTTTCGTTGCTTGAGTTTCGCATGGCCGAAACATCGAGCTTGCCCGATTCGCTAAAGAGCGCGAGCCCTTCTTCGCCGGCCAGATCTTGCACTGCGGAGAAGAAAATGGGGGTGTAGTCACCCCCGCCGGGGTTGGGTGATGGCGGCAACTCGGCGTCAGGATTCAAACCCTCACCACCGGCTTCTGGCGCAGGTGCCGCTTTACTCGCCTCGCGAAGGCCGTCCCAGGTGATGCGACCATCCTGCTTGCCATCGAGCTTGTCGAGGCTATCAAACTGATCCGGATTACGCGTGACAAATGACAATGCATCACGGGTGTTGGCCTCCAGAATCGAGGACTGCGACGCCGTCGTAAGGTCATCGCGCGTGATGACCTGATCGACTGTCGAACCCTTGGCGGCTTGATCAAGCAACGTGAAATTGCGCGAGAGGATCTCCTCCAGCGCCGGGGCGTGGCCTTGCTCGGCTGCCACATCGGCGGACCCATTCGTGGTTGCAGCCCCTTCAGCGCTCACGGCTGGCGCGAATTCAGCGCCCGCTGCACTCTTTTTAGTGTCGCTGTCTTTGCCGCTCGAACCGCGCTCGGTCTCACCTTGGCTTTCGGCGTCTGAAGCGAGCGCGTCTTCCGCCCCTGCTTCCTGCCCCTCACCACTTTGGGCGCTCGACTGGCGGGCGTCCTTGCCGACAGGCGCCGCAGTCTTATCGGGTTGAGGCTCCCCCACAGCGTAGAGTGCGACGGTGCTTTGCGCGATGCGCCCATCGCTGATTGTCCCGCCCAGACGATCGAGCAAGCTGAAGGCCTGATCGTCATCGATGAGGCGCGAGATCGTGGTCCGGTCGTCATTGGGGATGCGCGACTCAGCCAGAAAGGCGCGCAGATCGGACCTCGACATTGTCTCCGAGGGAAACTGCGACCACACGCGATTCAAGGCCTCAATCGACTGCTGAACCAAACGCTGGCTTTCCTCGCTGTCGGATGTAACGGCGAGAGCCTGTCCACCCGCTTGCGGCAGACGGATTTCGGCGCTCTGACTGGCCCCACCCGCGAGCCCGCCGGTCAGCTTCAAGTAGCTCTGGTAGTCGTCACGATTCCAGCCATCCGGCCCCATCGACTCAGGTGCAAAATAACTTGACCGCGAGGCGGGGACAGTGGTTGCGATCGGCGCAGCATCAAGCCCGGTGGCAGCACCGGGCGCAGGCACAGCAGGCTCGGGAAACGATGCCGCACCTGCTGGCACCTGTGCCGCTTGCGGTGCAACTTCCAGCGCCCCCTCCGGCGCGACGGCCTCGAGGGACTGTCCCACTTCGCTCGGCAGGCGCCAAGCGCAAAAGCCTTGTGCCTCCGCGGCGGCTTGTCCGGACCATGGTTGTGTCATTGCTGCTCCCGCTCTTCAATCCGGTGGCGCATCGCGCCACCCTGTCCCTGCTTAAAACGATCCCATGTCAAAACCAGCAGCAAGTGATCCGACTCTTTTCGGGCTTGACACGCAGCTGCGCGCTTGCCCCGTCAAAACATTACAAATCCAAACCAACGCCCAAATTCTGAGGCTGCTTATTCTGGTTATCGTTAAACCAGTCTTTTGCTGAATCCCGCCAGCCTTCCCGCAACACGCCGCTGTCGGAAAAATCTCCGAGCCGGCCCGCAAAAGCATCGGCGAATTTCTCATCCGGCTTTTGACCGAAGATGGACAACAACACCGCCGCGACACCGAAGATGCACCCAACGCCGATCAGAGGGCCCGTCATGGCAGAGCCCAGCAGATATGACACGCCGGATGCCGTCCAGGAGGTGCCCATGGCGATATTGAGCGAGCCTGCGGCGATTTCGGTGTCTTCGCCCCGGCCAATCCCATCGACAAGCTGCTTCACACCCATGGCCCCGCCGATCGTACCCGCGGCCAGGAGGCTCGCGCCTGTGATGCCCTTGAGCACCATGCCGAGCGTTGCGCCGGACATGCCGGTGCCCACCGCTGCGGTATCCCCGGTGACAAAGGCCTTCACCAAGCTGCCGAAAGTCTGGCTGGGTGCCATGCCAATCGAGGACATGCTCCAGCTTTGCCCAAGCCGGCCCATCCAGTAATTCGCCTGGCTCAAGTAACCCGGGGTGAAGCATGTCGCCAGCACAAAGTCATTGGCGATCGCCAAACGCCCCCAGGAATTACCCTTGAGGTTCTCACCGCCTTCGACGAGCTTATAGACGCCGCTGGCCAGGGAAATACCCCCGGCAAGCGAGGCCCATACGCCGTTTTTCTCGGCGGCTGCGACGAGGTCCTTCAAGTCCTTGGTGCGCTTGGTGACCCCCTCGAGCACGCCTTGCAGGCGGCTGCGGTCAGCGGCATTAGCCGCTGACCCGAGCTCGGCTTTGGCATTGGTCACATCCTTGTCAAGGATGTCAAACATCGTTTGCGAGCTGGGCGGCGCGCCCTTCACGCTGGAGGCGCTGTCTGCGCGGATCAAAGCCTTGCTCAAGGCTTCGGACATTTGGCCGATTTTATCAGCCGGCCAGCTGGTGACCAGGGACGACAACTTTTGCCATCCCGCATCATGTCCTGCGATGAGGCCGGGCAAGCGGAACATGCCGCGTGCGGTGCGAAGGTCGAGACTCAGTGCGGTGAGAAAATCCCGCGTCGCCAGCGTGACCTGCTCGGCGGGCACCTTTGACGGCGTGGCTTCGCCCAGTGCGGCCTGAACTTTCCGCTGCAACAACAACGTCGAGGCTTGCTCCGCGAGCTTCGGATCCAACGTGGAAAGCGCCGCCATATCGGCTGCCAGCTTGTCCTCAGCGAGCTTCACGCCGTTGGGCATCTTTTCGACATAGGCCAGCGAGTCGAAGTAATACGTGCTGGACATTTCCGCGAACAAACCTTGCGCTTGCGAGGACGCGTTCACAGTGAATTCACGCACCTTTTCAGCGAGCATCTTCTGGATGCCGGGGTCGTTCATCAGGCGCGTGTAGGCGGCCTCTGCCACGGCCGGATCGAAGATCTTGCTTGAGGCAAAATCCGCGGCCATGTCTTCGGGGAAGCTATCGCCGCTAAATTGCGAGGTCTTCATGGGGATGCCGGTGCGCACCGCACCGGCGGCCATGATGATGCCGCTGAAGTTGGCCTTGTTGAAATCACCAACGATCTGCTCCATGCCCTTCAGCGAGATCGAGCCGCCGTTGTCTGAACCGCCCGCGGAAGAGAGCCACGACCAGGCTTCCTTGTCATTCAAAAGCTCGTTGAGGCTTTCTTTGTCAGGCGCAGAGATACGATCGGAGCCCAGCGCCGCAGTAACATCGTCGCGGTTGATGGTGCGATCGGCTGCGAGGTTGCCGCCCTGCTTGCCGATTGCAGGCAGGTTATCCCACAGCGCAAGCGCCATGCGGTAAGCGCGCGGCCGGTCGTCGTTGAGTGCGCCGGGCAACTCCGGGCGGGGCTCCTTGGCGAACTCATCGGACATCGATTTGATGGCCGCGGTCAACGTAGTCATGCCGCTGCCATCATTGGCCGGGGAGGTGAAAAGGTTTTCCTTGGCGTCGCTGCTTGCGAGCTTGAGCTCCTTGCCATTGACGAGCATGTCGGCCTTGCCGTCCATGGCATCTAGTACGTTGGCCGCGGCGTGGTCGGCGCTGAGAATGGCATCCGGCCCTTTGCCCTCCAGCGCGGCGGCGTGGCCGCCATGCTCCCAGACAATACCGTCCATCTGTTGCTGCAATTCGAAAAAGCGATCGTTGTAGTTGGCCTGGTGCGCCCCCGGGACTTCCTGGGAAAACTCACCCTCAGGAAGATCCTCCTCGCCGGGGCCGGCGGCTTTCCACAATGCCGAGTAGCTAATCTCACCGTCGATCTCGCCATCGCGGGCATCGAGTTTGTCGAAAAGCGATTGATTTTGGGAAAGCTGTTTCAGCGCCTCGGAATCCGGGCTCTCGAGGAATTCGCTGCGGGCGGCGCTCTGAAGGTCTGCCATGCCAAAGTGCCCATCCCATGCGGCCTCGGCCTTTTGCTTGGGGTCGGGCCGATCTTCCGGCGCCAGCGTCACATCCACGCCGGGTTCAAGACTGGCAGCGTCGAGGAAGCCGAAATTGCCCACCAGCACGCGGCGCATGTTTTGGAGATCGTCAATCGGAATCTCGGCGGCCTGTCCAGGACCGCTAGTGCCCTCCGC
>JBEAUN010000190.1:0-2994 GCA_041161415.1 Pseudomonadota bacterium
GTGGCGGCGGCGGCTTCGTGGGTATCCATCATGACACCACTCCTTCTGCCCACCGCCGCAAGCCGGCGCGGGCCACCTCCAGATCAGAGAAAGGAACGCGCGCCCCGGCCATTTCCTGATAGGTCTCATGGCCCTTGCCAGCCAGCAACACCACATCGTCGGCGCGGGCTTGCGCCAGTGCCGTCATGATCGCTTCAGCGCGATCGACAATCGATAGCGCGGAGGACATAGCGCCTGCACGCACCGCATCAATGATGCGCTGTGGGTCTTCCGAGCGCGGGTTGTCGCTGGTGATGATCACCTCATCCGCCAGCCGTGAAGCGATCTCGCCCATCATCGATCGTTTGCCCGGGTCGCGCTCGCCGCCGCAGCCGAACACACATTTCAGCTTTCCGCCGCGCGCCGTCGCATTCGGGCGCAGGGCCTTGAGCACGCTCTCCAGCGCATCCGGGGTGTGGGCATAATCAACCACCACCAAAGGCTCGCCCACCCCACCCAAAAGCTGCATCCGCCCGGGCGGCGGGGTGAGATTCCAGGTGAGTTGCGCCGCTTCCTCCAGCGAGAACCCGGACGCAATCAAGGTGCCGATCACCGCCAGCAGATTAGAGACATTAAACTGCCCGGCAAGGTAGGCATGGGCCTGGGCCTCTTCATCGCCCACCATCACCGAAAAACTCAAACCTGCGCCGCTCACATCCACCCGGCTGGCGACGATCACTCGCTCGGCCACCAAGGGCCCAAAGGGCGCGCCCTGCTGGGTGTAGCCAATGCGATCCACCCTTCCGGCCAGGCTCTTTGCCAGGGCCAAGCCAAACTCATCATCCAGATTGATCACCGCGTACTTCAAGCCCGGCATGGCAAACAACTTCGCCTTGGCTGCGCCATAGGCTTCCATGCTCTGGTGGTAATCAAGATGATCGCGGGTGAGATTGGTGAAGACCGCCACATCAAAATGCACACCTTCCACCCGGCCTTGATCAAGGCCGATGGAGGAGACTTCCATCGCCACCGCCTGCGCACCTGCATCGACAAATCGGGCCAGCGCGCCATGCAGGCTGATCGCATCGGGCGTGGTGTTACGAGTGGGCGCAAGCGCACCCGGGAAGCCCTCGCCCAGGGTGCCCACCACCGCGCATTTGCGCCCGGCTTCATTGAGCGCGCGGGCGATCCATTGGCTCACCGAGGTCTTGCCATTGGTGCCGGTAACCCCGACTGTCCACAGGCTCGTAGTGGGCCGGCCATACACCAGATGCGCCAGCGTGCCGGCAATCGCGGATAGATTCGGCACGCCGATATTGGCGATCTCACGCGGCTCGGCCCAAACAAAACCCTCGCTATGCCAGACCACTGCGCTGGCGCCGGCATCGATCGCCTGAGCAATGTAATTGCGACCATCAGCCGCGTGTCCCGGCATGGCGAGGAAGACATCGCCGGCTTTCACAAGACGGGAATCCACGCACAGCGCGCGCACATCCACCCCCATGCCCTGGAGGGCATGCAGCACGCTTTCGGCATCGAGCTCATGTTCGCGCGCGGTGCTCACATATTCTCCCGAACGGGCTGCGGCGCAGTGCGCGCCACCTGCACCGGCGGCAAAGGCGCATCAGGCGCCACGCCCAAACTGCGCAGCGCGCCGCCCATGATGCTGGAGAACACGGGTGCCGCCACTTCGCCACCGTAATATTTACCACCGGAGGGCTCGTCGATCATCACCGCCACCACCAGCCGCGGGTCCGACACTGGCGCCAAGCCGACAAAGCTGGAGACGTATTTATTGGCATACACACCCCGCTCGAGCTTATGCGCCGTGCCCGTCTTGCCGGCCACGCGATACCCGGGTACTTGCGCCTTAGGCGCAGTGCCGCCGGTTTGCACCGCCATCTCCAGCATGGCGCGCACCTGACGGGCGGTGTTAGGCGAAAACACGCGCTTGCCGGTGGGCGCGTCATTGACCACACGCACCAAGGAAAGCGGCACCAGATCGCCATCGCGCGCGAACACGAGATACGCATGCGCCATCTGCATCAGGCTCACCGAAATGCCATGCCCATAGGACATGGTGGCCTGCTCGATCGGCTTCCAGGTTTTCGCCGGACGCAGCCGCCCGCCTACTTCGCCCGGAAAGCCCAGCTTGAGCGGCGCGCCGAACCCGAGGCTATTGAACATGCTCCACATCTCTTCCGGGGCGAAGGCCAGCGCCATTTTCACCGAACCCACATTGGAAGATTTCTGAATCACTTCCGCCACCGTCAGCACCCCGTGCGGATGCGCATCGGAGATCGTACTACTGCCGATCGTCATGCGCCCAGGCGCAGTGTTGATCGGCGTATTGAAACTGAATTTCCCGCGGTCAAGCGCCAACGCCGCGGTGAAGGGCTTCATCGTCGAGCCGGGCTCGAAAGTATCGGTCAGTGCGCGATTTCTCAGCTGCGCACCGGAGCGACGGCCCGCGTTGTTCGGGTTGTAAGTGGGCAGATTGGCAAGCGCCAGCACCTCGCCGGTTTTGGCATCGAGCACCACCACCCCACCAGCCTTGGCGCGGTGTTCAGTCAGCGCCTGCTTAAGCGCGGTATAGGCCAGATACTGCACCTTGGAATCCAGCGCCAACTGCACATCGCGGCCATCTTGCGGCGGGCGGATAGCTTCCACATCCTCCACGATCGCACCGCGCCGATCACGAATCACACGACGGCTGCCCGGCTTGCCGGCAAGCTGCTTTTCAAATGCAAGCTCGATGCCTTCCTGGCCGCGGTCTTCCACGCTGGTAAAGCCGAGCATATGGGCACTGACATCGCCGGCGGGGTAGTAGCGGCGGTATTCACGCAATAACTGAATGCCCGGCAGATTAAGGCTCGCCACGCGAGCTGCCACATCCGGCGCCACTTGCCGCTTGATGTACACAAAATCCTTGGTGCTGGCGAGCTTTTGATCGAGCTCGCGCACATCCATATCCAGCAAGGTCGAGAGTTTGCGCACCTGCTGGGGCTCGAGCTT
>JBEAUN010000199.1:0-4481 GCA_041161415.1 Pseudomonadota bacterium
TTTTAGCTTCCCCCCTGACAAGGGGGGATTGAGGGGGGTTCGGTTATTTTCAGGCTCAGGGGTTTTCCACCAACACCACTTTGACATCCAGCATCTCGCGAATGCGCTCGGCCACCCGACGCGCTTCCTGCGGGGTGTTGTAAGGCCCCAGCCTCAGGCGGTGCAGCCCGGCCGCTGCATGCACGATCAGCTTGTCACCCAGCGGGCCCAATTCGCGGGCGAGGTGATTACGAAAGCTCTCGGCGTTGTCCTTGTTGGAAAAGGCGGCAAGCTGTAAATACACACCGCGTGCGTCCTTGATGGCGGGCATGTCAGTGGGGGCTTCATCGGCTTGTTTCTTCGCTTCCGCGCGGATGATCTGCTCGATCAAATCCAACTGCGGCTTCGGTGCGGGCGCCATCGAGGCGGTGATGAGTTCGTCATTGACGATGCTGCTCACCTCCACCATCGTGCTGCCCATGTTGGCATAGCCCAGTTTCCAGGCGGCAGTGAATGACAAGTCGATCACGCGGCCGGCATGAAAGGGGCCGCGGTCGTTGATGCGCACCACCACGGATTTGCCATTGCCAAGATGGGTGACGCGCGCATAACTTGGGATGGGCAAGGTGGGGTGGGCGGCGGTCATGGCGAACATGTCGTAGGGCTCGCCGCTGGAGGTGCGCTGGCCGTGGAAGCGCCGGCCATACCAGCTTGCGATGCCGCGCTGGGTGAATTCGGTGAGCTGCTTTTGCGGCACATACTCCACGCCGAAGACAACGTAAGGGTTGTTGGCGAAACGATGCAACGGCTCGCCGCGCGGCTCGGCGTCCGCGATGAGTGCGAGTTGCTCGGGCCTGAAATCCAGCGGGCCGTCGTCAAGGTAATAGCCACCGCGCTTGGCCCCGCCGCCTTGCGCCGACACATGGCAGGACACCGCAATCAGCAGTGCAATCAAACCGCCGCGGGTCATTTTTGCACCAGCATCCGGTTGCGGTGAATGCTCATCAGGATGCCAAGCCCCAGACACAAGGTGACCAGTGCCGTGCCGCCAAAACTCATGAAAGGCAAGGGCACGCCCACCACCGGCAAAATGCCGCTCACCATGCCGATATTCACAAAGGAATAGGTGAAGAACGCAAGCGTGAGACTGCCGGCCAAAAGGCGCGAAAACAAGGTGGGGGCTTCGGCCGCGATGAAAAGCCCGCGGGCAATGAGCATGGCGTAGAGCGCGATCAAGAGGCAAGCGCCAATTAAGCCGAATTCTTCTGCCAGCACCGCAAAGATGAAGTCGGTGTGGCGCTCGGGCAGGAACTCAAGGTGGGTCTGGGTGCCGCGCAGCCAGCCTTTGCCGGCGATGCCGCCTGAGCCCACTGCAATGGTGGATTGAATGATGTGAAAGCCTTTGCCCAGCGGGTCTTTAGTCGGGTCGAGCAAGGTGCACACGCGCTGCTTTTGATAATCATGCAGCCCGGGCCATTTGACATCGGGTTGGCAGATGGCGTCGCCCGAGAGCACCAGTGCGCTAATGCCCACCACGCCGGCCAGCGCCACCGGCACGATGAGCTTCCAGGAGAGCCCGGCCAAGAAAATCACATAAAAGCCGGCGGTGAGCACCAGTAAGGCGGTGCCCAAATCGGGCTGGCGCAAAATGAGCGCGGCCGGCACCAGGAGAATGAGCGCGGCGACGAAATAATCGCGCACCATCAACGCACCTTCGCGTTGCTGGAAATACCAGGCCAGCATCATTGGCATGGCAATCTTCATCATTTCCGAGGGCTGAATGCGGATGAACCCCAGATCAAGCCAGCGCCGCGCGCCTTTGGAGATGTCGCCAAACAAGGCCACGCCGATCAGCAGCAGCACCCCAAAAATGTAAATTGGCACGGCCAGCGACATGAGCCGCTGCGGCGGGATATTCGCGGTGACCCACATGATGGAGAGCGCGATGCTCAAGCTCACCAGCTGGGTTTGAATCCGATCATGGTTGTCATTCGAGGCGCTGAACAACACCAGGAGCGCCAACCCAATGATCGAAAACACAATGAATAGCAAGGTGCCATCCATCGGGTCGGTGAAGCGTCGCCAGACTGTGCTGACCAGGTTCATGGGCTGCTCTCCGTGGCGGCTTCATCCTCGCCGGCGGGTGCTTTGGGCAGTTTGCCAAGGAGGTAGTAATCAAACACCATGCGGGCAATGGGGGCTGCGGATTGCGCGCCGAAGCCGCCGTTTTCCACCAGCACAGCCAGGGCGATTTTGGGTTCCTCCGCCGGGGCGAACGCCACATACAGCGCATGGTCACGCAGGCGCTCCTTGACCCGCCCGGCGACATATTTCTCGCCTTTCAAGGAAAACACCTGGGCGGTGCCGGTCTTGCCAGCCGCCACATAGCCCGCCCCCGCAAAAGCCCGCGCGCCGGTGCCTTCTTTATTAACCCCGACCAGCCCGCGTTTGACCTCATCAATGTGCTCTTGTTTCAGGGGGATGGTGCGTAAGGGATGCGGCTCGATCATGCGCTTTTCACCGGTGCGCACGTTTTCCACGAATTTCACCAGGTGGGGGCGATACATCACGCCGTTATTGGCGAGTGTGGCAATCGCCTGCGCAAGCTGGATCGGGGTGTAGGCGTTATACCCCTGGCCGATGCCCACCGAAATGGTTTCGCCCGGATACCATTTTTGTTGCTCGGGCTTTTTGAAGCGGCGTTTTTTCCAGGCTTGGGAAGGCAGCACGCCGCGAGATTCGCCTTCGATATCCACGCCGGTTTTTTCGCCGAAGCCAAATTGCGCCATGAAGCTTGAAATGCCGTCGATGGTGAGGTCATTGGCCAGCTGGTAGTAATAGGTGTTGCACGACACCACGATGGATTTGTACATATCCACCATGCCGTGGCCGCCTACTTTGTCGTCCATGAAACGATGGTTGCCGAAGTTGAAATACCCGGCATCCGCGATCGCTTGATTGGGCGTGCGCTTGCCCGCGGTGAGCGCGGCTAGCGCCATGTAGGGCTTGAAGGTCGAGCCGGGCGGGTAGGCGCCATTCAAGGCGCGATTGACCATCGGATGGTCGGGCGAATCATTCAGCAGCTCCCAGTTGATCGGGTCGATGCCATCGACAAAAAGATTCGGGTCATACGTGGGCATGCTCACCAGCGCAAGAATGCCGCCAGAGGAGGGCTCGATCGCCACCAGCGCGCCACGCCGGTCACCAAAGGCTTGTTCCACCACGGCTTGCAGTTTGGCATCCACCGTGAGCACGAGGTTATTGCCGGGGACGGCGGGCACTCGGGCGAGCGACCGGATGGCGCGCCCGCCGGCATCCACTTCCACTTTGTCAAAGCCAGTGGTGCCATGCAGCTCGAATTCATACGACTGCTCCAGCCCCGCCTTGCCGATGTGTTCGGTGCCTTCGTAATTAGCGTCCTGATCGCGCGATTCGATCAGATCGAGATCTTTGTCATTGATGCGGCCCATGTAGCCCAGCAAATGCGAGGCCAGCGGCCCGCCGGGGTATTGGCGAAACAGCCGCGCCTTGATATCCACCCCGGGGAAGGCATAGCGATGGGCGGCGAATTTCGCCACTTCGTCATCGGTGAGCCGGGTGCGAATCGGCAGGGATTCGAAATTCTTGCTTTCATCCAGCAGCTTTTTGAAGCGCTTGCGATCACGCGGCGTGATTTCGATGACCTGGGATAAACCATTGATGGTCTCCTCCAGGCTCGCCACTTTGGAGGGCGTGATCTCCAGCGTGTAGGCCGAATAATTGCGCGCCATCACCTCGCCATTGCGGTCGATGATGAGGCCGCGATTGGGCACAATGGGCACCAGCGAAATGCGGTTTTCCTCGGCCCGGGTGCGGTAGTAGTCGTGATGAATGACTTGCAGCCAGACCAGCCGCAAAATCAACAGCGCAAAAGCCCCCAGCACCACCGCGCCGGCCACGGCCACGCGGCGGTGAAACTGGTGAATCTCTTGCTCGGGCTGCTTGAATTCCATGGCTAGATCGGTCGGGTGTCGTCTTTATCGACCGGCTGGAACTGCGGCAGCAGCAAGACGTAGGTGAGCGGCGTCCACATCAAGGCGCCGACGATGCTCGACATGAAATACAGCCAGCCCGGAAACGCCGCGCCCGAGAGCATGCGAGCGAGCACCATCACCAGCTGGGTGAGAAACAAGAGCGGCAGCACATGCATGGCCTGCTGCAACAGCGGAAACCACAAGATGCGGCGCGACAAAACCGAAGCACCATACGCTAGAATCACATAGGCCAGCGAATGCTGACCCATCACGGTGGCACTGGCCACATCCATGATCACGCCCAACAAAAAGGCGGTGGTCATGCCCACCCGATAAGGCTCGCGCACGCACCAGAACGCCAGCGTGAGCGCCACCCAATCGGGCAGCGCCGAGAAGCGCCCCAGCGGCAGGCAATTCAAGGTCACCGCCACGATGAAGGACAAGCCGATGAACCACGGCCGCACCGGCAGCAGGATGCGGGTCGAGCTA
>JBEAUN010000297.1:0-4793 GCA_041161415.1 Pseudomonadota bacterium
CCCGATTGGGGCGCGCGTGGATTGAAACACCTTGGAAGCCTCCACGCCGCGTACCACACCGCGTCGCGTGCCCCGATTGGGGCGCGCGTGGATTGAAACACGGCTAACCAAGCTCTGGCGACGGTGGATTCTTGTCGCGTGCCCCGATTGGGGCGCGCGTGGATTGAAACTTCACCCTGACCTAGCGCCATGGAAAATCAAGGAAGTCGCGTGCCCCGATTGGGGCGCGCGTGGATTGAAACTGCTTGGCCTGTGGCACCGTGGCCGATGGCGTCGAGTCGCGTGCCCCGATTGGGGCGCGCGTGGATTGAAACTCTCAACATCCAATGGGCGCATTTTTGGCGCGTGGATTGAAACAATTCAGCAGGAGTTTAAATTATGGAAAACCGATTGATTCCCTATTCCGTTCATTTACCTGAACACATTTTTCTGAAAATCAAGGAAGCCGCTGAAGGCCGCAAAGCCTCGGGTCTGGTGCGGCAAGCCATTATCGCTTTCCTCGAGAACGGTGATCTGTATAAGCAAGGTTACGCCTCGGCGCTGGCCGATGCCGCAAAGAAGGTTTCTAGCAACAAGCTGGCTCGCTCGCTGGCTTTTGAAGGGCAGGTTTTATCTGATGTTCTTGTGAAGGAAATTAACTTTCTCAACCAATGAGGTCGCGCGCTGCGGTCGGGGCACGCGTGGATTGACACACATCATCTAGCAATATGTACATCCCTGGATCTACAGAGCGCTTTTTACGGATTAGGATGTACTCCTACATCCAACAAACCCGTGTGAGGTCCACATGGCCCAAACCAAGCTTTTTAAGAACGGCAACTTCCAAGCGGTGAGGATTCCAGCCGAACTGGCCTACAGCAGCTGGGACATCGAATTGGTCATCGAACGACAAGGCGATGAGCTGCGCAGCCGTCCTGCGAAGCGGCGTATGGGGGATGTGCTGGGCAAACTCGCCCAGTTCTCACCCGACTTCATGAGCCAGGGGCGTGGCCACAACACCGAAGGCGAGCGCGAAGCGTTATGAAGCCGAAATACATGCTCGACACCAACATCTGCATTTACCTGATGAAGCATCAACCCCCGCAGGTGCGTGCGCGCTTTGCCGATTGCTTCGTCGGTGATGTGGTGATCTCTGCGATCACGCTGGCCGAACTGGAATTCGGCGTGGCCTGTTCGGGCGACTTCCAAGCCCGCAGTCAGGCCGCGCTCGGCAGTCTGCTTGAGGACATTCTGGTGCCCCCCTTTGACGATCGTGCTGCGCGCTGCCAACCGCGCGCGCAACAAGGACGCACTGGACAAACTCATCGCCTCACACGCCATGGCACTGGGGGTGACGCTGGTCACCAATAACGAGGCGGATTTCTCTGCCTTCAGCGGGCTCGTGATCGAGAATTGGGTCGCAAAACATTGATGACCTGATGAGCCGTGCAACCCATCACAGGCGACCTTCAACGCCTGGTCTGACCGATTGAGGGTCATCTCCGCAGCGCAGTCGCGCGCCAGCCAAAGACAAGGAATCACACTGTTTCTTATGCCCCGGCATACGAAAACACATCCGCGAAAAACGCATCAACCGGCAGCCCGCAGCGCGCCACGAAATCTCGCTTGGCGGCCTCGATCATCGCCGGTGCGCCGCAGGCATAGACTTCATGGCCGGACAAATCCGGGTGATCGGCCATCACGGCTTCATGCACCAGGCCTTGGCGGCCACCCCAGCTCGCTTCGGAGAGCACCGGCACGAATTTGAAATCGGGGACATCCCGCACCCAGCCTTCAGCCAGCTCGCGAAGATAAAGCCCCGCTTCATCGCGCGCGCCCCAATACAGCGTCATCGGCCGCTCAATGCCCTTGTGAATCGCGTGTTCGATGATGCTTTTGATCGGCGCAAAGCCGGTGCCGCCGGCCAGCAGGATGATCGGTTTGTTGCTTTCCTCGCGCAGGAAAAAAGTCCCCAGCGGGCCTTCGAAGCGCAGGATGTCGCGCACCTTCATCTGCCCGAACACATGATCGGTGAAATGCCCGCCCGGCACATGGCGGATGTGCAGCTCGATGAAGGCATCGCTGTGCGGCGGGTTGGCCATGGAAAAGCTGCGCCGCCGGCCGTCTTTCAAGAGGATGTCGAGATATTGTCCAGCGAGGAATTGCAGCCGCTCCTGGGTGGGCAGCTTGAGTGTGATGATCATCACATCCGGCGCGGCGCGCTGTAGCGACTCCACGCGTGCTGGGAGTTTTTTCACCTGAATGTCGCCCATGCCGGATACCTCGCGGCATTCGATGGTGATGTCGGTGAGCGGCCGTGCGCAGCAAAAGAGCGCAGCGCCGAGTTTCTTTTCTGTCTCACTCAAAGCCCCAGGCGAATAGCGGCCGTAGTCGATCTCGCCGCTCACCAGCTTGCCCTTGCAAGAGCCGCAGGCGCCATCGCGGCAGCCGTACGGCAAGGTGTAGCCGTGCGCGAGCGCGGACTCGAGGATCGTTTCATCCGGCGTGGTGGTGTAGCTGTGTCCGCTGGGCAGGAGAGTGACTTGAACCGACATGAGAAGCGCTCGCGTGAGATAATTGCAATATGAAAAACATCTTGATCGTGGGCTGTGGCGATGTGATGCGTCGCGCACTGCCCTGGCTTAAACAGCGTGCCCGTGTGCTGGCGCTCGCCCGCACGGCGGACAGCGCTGCCGAATTGCGCCGCCTCGGGGTCACCCCGATTCGTGCCGATCTGGATGATCGGCGCAGCTTGCGTCGGCTCGCGGGCTTGGCCACGTGGGTGATCCACAGCGCCCCGCCGCCTGATCGCGGCGAGCGCGACCCGCGCACGCAGGCGCTGGCGGCCGCGCTTAATCAGCCTCGGCGCGCCCCGGGGAGTCTATCACGACCCCGCCTGCGCCGATTTTGCTACATCAGCACCTCGGGTGTGTATGGCGATTACCAGGGTGAATGGGTGAGTGAAGCTCGGCCGGTTCAGCCCACCACCGCGCGCGCCAAGCGGCGAGTGGATGCGGAAGCCAGGGTGCGCGCACTGTCGCGCCCGCTGCGTCGGGCCAGCTTTGTGGTGAGCCGGCCCACGGCGCGCTTGCGGGGTGCACGTGCGCGGGTGTCGATCCTGCGCGCACCGGGCATTTATGCCGCAGACCGCATGCCCCTGGCGCGCATCGAGCGCGGCGACGCGGTGTTGCGCCCAGAAGACGATGTCTTCACCAATCACATCCATGCCGATGATCTGGCGCACATGGTGTGCCTCGCGCTGTTTCGCGCCCGGCCCGGGCGGGTGTTCAATGCCAGCGATGATTCTTCGCTCAAGATGGGCGACTACTTCGATCGTGTGGCTGATGCTTTTCATCTGCCGCGCCCGCCGCGCGTCTCCCGGGCCGAGGCTGCCTTGCGCTTATCGCCGATGACGCTGTCATTCATGTCCGAATCCCGCCGCTTGCAAAACGCCCGCATCAAGTCAGAGCTCAAGCTCGCGCTGCGCTACCCCACTGTGGCCGATGCGCTGCCGCAGGCCTGCGCGCTTTCGGCGAAACGCAGTCTTTCAATCTGAGGAGTACGTCATCATGTTGTGGTTGAAATCCCTGCACATCATTTTTGTGGTGTGCTGGTTTGCCGGGCTGTTTTATCTGCCGCGCATCCTCGTCAATCTGGCCATGGTCAATGACCCGGCCACCCGCGAGCGCCTGATTTTGATGGCGCGCAAGCTCTATCGCTTCACCACGCCTTTTGCTTTGCTCACGCTGCTCTTCGGCGTGTGGCTGTGGATGGGCTATGGATTTCGCGGCGGCTGGCTCCATGCCAAGCTTTTGTTGGTGGTGCTGCTGTTGGGCTATCACCACGCCTGCGGCAGCCTGCTTAAAAAATTCGAACAAAACCGCAACACCCGCAGCCATGTGTGGTTTCGCGTATTCAATGAAGTGCCGGTGGTGCTGCTGTTTGCCATCGTCTTCCTGGTTGTCTTGAAGCCCTTTTGATGAACGATAAAAAACCCTTGCGCATCATTCGCCGCGCCCCGGCCATGGAGCGTGTCGCCTCTGGCGCGGCGCGCTCTCAGCGTGACATCGCCCCGGGGGCTGGCGTGCAGATATTTTTCGCCACCTGCCCACGCGGCCTGGAGCCGCTGCTGGCAGAAGACTTGGCCGCGCTGGGTGGCAGTGATATCCGCCCGGTGGCAGGCGGCGTGCATTTCAAAGGCGACTGGCGCGCCTGTTATCGCGCCAATCTGGAAAGCCGCATCGCTGCGCGTGTCTTGTGGTGCGTGGGCGAAGGGCGCTATCGCACCGAAGAAGATATCTACGCGCTGGCCCGCCGCATCACCTGGATGAGCTGGTTTTCCCAGCATCAAACCATGCGCGTGTATGTCACTGCCAAGCGCTGCCCTTTGAAGAGCCTGGAATTCATCACCCTGCGCATTAAGGACGCTGTGTGCGACCGCTTTCGTGATGAATGCGGCGAGCGCCCCAGCATCGACACCGAATCGCCGGATGTGCGCATTCACGCGTATCTCACCGAAGCGGATGCCACCTTTTACGTCGACACCTCGGGCGAGCCCTTGTATATCCGCGGCATGAAACACGCCAAGGTGGGCGCGCCGATCAAGGAAAATCTCGCCGCAGGCATTTTGCGTTTAGCGGGCTGGCAGCCTGGCCAAACCCTGCTCGACCCGATGTGCGGCAGTGGCACCTTCCTGATCGAAGCGGCCCAAATGGCACTCGATATCGCTGCCGTAAATCGGCAGCGGCAGCGGCGCGTTGGCCCGCGCCGCAGCCGCCACGCGAAACAGCCGCCCCAGCGGCAAATCCACCATG
>JBEAUN010000028.1:0-5764 GCA_041161415.1 Pseudomonadota bacterium
GTCCCGTTCAATCAGCCTGCCAAAAAAACGCAAAGCCGCCGCTTGGGATCGGCAATACCTTGCCAACGTGTTGGGGTTGGGGGAGTTTTGATGCTCCGGCCCTGTTGCGCATCCTCATGGCAGAAAAAAGGCCCATGCCTTAGTGATCTGTTGCTAGCCCGTGCTTCGGGCTAGCCTGTTTTCACCTCATGAAAACATCATGGAGGGCAGACACCGCCGCACACAGGCGGAGATCAGATCAAGGAGGAGAACATGCAACTGCGCAACATCCTGGCCAGGAAGGGCCGGGTGCTTCACACGATCGGGGTCGATGGCCTTCTGGGCGAGGCGGTCGCCACCATGAGCAATCAGGATCTGGGCTCGCTGATTGTTTTTGATGGCCGGCAGATGGTGGGGATCCTCACCTTCCGCGAGGTGTTGAATACCGTCAGCCGCCGCGGCCCCACCTGGGCGGGCATCAAGGTGGGCAGCGTGATGCTGAAAGACCCGCTGGTGGGCGCTCCTTCGATGGAGATCGATGATCTGCGGCGAATGATGTTGGAGACGCATCAGCGCTACATCCCGGTGATGGAGGACGGGCTGTTGCTGGGTGTGGTGTCCTTCCATGATGTCGCCCGCGCGGTGCTCGATGAGCAGCAGGAGGAAAACCGCATGCTGAAAAATTACATCCACGATCAGCTCGCCTGAATCACGCTGTGGCTCGAAATGGGCCTCTGCGCCGGCCACCGGTTCGCCTTTGAAGCCGGTGGCCGCGCGCCTTTTGACGCCGCTTCATCAAGCCGCGTCTGGTGAAATCGCCCCCTGGGTTTTAAGATGAGGGCAGACCCGCAAGAAGGTCCTCACCCGGAGACGCCACCATGGAAAAGGTTTGGCTGAAGAACTATCCGCCCGGCGTGCCGGCGAGCATCGATGTTGATGAATTTCCAAGCTTGGGCCGCTTGTTTGAAGACAGCTGTGCGCGTTTTGCCAAGCGTGTGGCTTACATCAACATGGGGGCCTCGCTCACGTATGCCGAGCTTGAAATCGAGAGCCGGCATTTTGCGGCTTACCTGCAGCAGTGCCTGCAACTGCCCCGCGGTGCAAGGGTGGCGCTGATGATGCCCAATCTGCTGCAGTACCCGGTGTGCCTGATGGGCGCTTTGCGCGCCGGCTACACCGTGGTCAATGTCAATCCGCTTTACACCGCGCGCGAGTTGTCCCATCAGCTCAATGATGCTGGGGTGGAGGCGATTGTCATCCTGGAAAATTTCGCGCATACGCTGCAAGAAGTGCGCAGTGAGGTGGCAGTCAAGCATGTGGTGGTCACCTCGGTGGGCGAGATGCTGGGCGCGGTGCGCGGGCGTGTGATCGATTGGCTGGTGCGCCATGTGAAAAAAAAGGTGCCGGCCTGGTCGTTGCCTGGGTCGGTGCGTTTTTCTGCCGCTTTGGCGATGGGCGCGGGGCAAACGCTGTCGCCTGTCGAGGTGGGGCACGAGGACCTGGCCTTCTTGCAATACACCGGCGGCACCACCGGGCTTGCCAAGGGGGCGATGCTAAGCCACGGCAATATCATCGCCAATCTGCAGCAGGCCCATGCCTGGCTCAAGCCCTTTTTGCGTAGCGATGAAGAGGTGATCATCACCGCGCTGCCGCTTTATCATATCTTCGCGCTGACAGCGAATTGCCTCACCTTCATCAAGGTCGGCGCGACCAATGTGCTGATCACCAATCCGCGTGATATCCCCGCGCTGGTGAATCAATTGCGCGCGCATCGTTTCACCATCCTCACCGGCGTGAATACGCTTTTTAATGCGCTCCTCAATGACCGCGGCTTTGCCAAGCTGGATTTCTCGCAGCTTCATATCACCCTGGGCGGCGGTATGGCGGTGCAGTCTTCGGTGGCGCAGCGTTGGCGGCAGGTCACGGGCAAGCCCTTGATCGAGGCCTATGGGCTCACCGAGGCCTCGCCTGCGGTGGCGATCAATCCGCTGAATGTGGAGGGCTTTTCCGGCTCGATCGGGGTGCCGATTTCATCGACTGAGATTGCGATTCGCGATGAAGCCGGGGTGGATTTGCCGGCGGGTGAAGCGGGGGAGCTCTGTGTGCGCGGACCGCAGGTGATGCAAGGCTATTGGCAGCGCCCGGAGGAAACCGCCGCGGTGATGATGCCCGATGGGTTTTTGCGCACGGGCGATATCGCCGTGATGGATGAGAAGGGCTTTTTCTACATCGTCGATCGCAAGAAAGACATGGTCGTGGTGTCGGGCTTCAAGGTGTATCCGAATGAAGTCGAAGCGGTGATCAGCATGATGCCCGGGGTGCTGGAAGTGGCGGTGATCGGTGTGCCTGATGCGCGCTCGGGTGAGGCGGTGGCCGCCTTTGTAGTGAAGCGGGATGACACGCTCACGGCGGAAGAAGTGATACGCCATTGTCATGCCAACCTCACCAATTACAAAGTGCCGCATGTGGTGGAATTCCGTGCTGAGCTGCCCAAGACAAACGTGGGAAAAATCCTGCGTCGGGCTTTGCGGGATGGCTGAGTGTCGGCTTTTAGGTCTTATACGAGAGTTGTCCCCAGAATCTGTGGATAAACTTGTGATCTGGGCGCGAAATAGTGCTTTAACTATTTGTCATAAAAGGAATCAGGGCGGTGCTGCTTAATTTTTACGCAGCAGAAAATCGCGCTTTGTAAGGTGCATGTAAGGCTATCTGGAACCCCCTGTTATGCCACGTGTCGAAGACCATTGACGATGTTGACTCTGGCCGCTGATACCGCCGGCGCAATCGCCGCGATCACCCCCACCGCAAGGGCGCAGACAAGCTGGGCGAAGAGCGTTGAGCTGGACACATAAAACACCGGAAACAGCGAGCCCATGGCAGTGCCAAAGGCCTGGGCAATCGGCAGCAGCGCGGCCATGCCAAGGCCGCCGCCAATCAGCGCCAGCGTGAGTGATTCCCCCATGATTAGCGCCACGATGAAGCCCGGCGCAAAGCCCAGCGCTTTCAAGGTGGCGTATTCTCGGGTGCGCTCGCGGGCGGTCATCGACAGCGTGTTGGCCATCACCGCCAGAATGATCAGGATCACCAGATACGACACCGCGCGAATCGCCATTACGATCGCTTCGGTCATGGAGACAAAGCCGAGCTGAAAGGCTTGCTCGGTTTCAGTCAGCGTTTCGGCCTGGCTGTTTTTGAAGAGCCGATCAGCCTCCAGGCTGATCTGTGCGGCGCGAGAAGGGTCGTCGATTTCCAGCACATACACCCCAACCGAGTTGGCCCGCCGCGGGATGGTTTTTTTCATCACCTCATTCACATAATTCCAGTGCAGGAAAAACTGATTGGTATCAGTTTTCGCATCGCGCCCGTCGTAGATGCCGCGCACGATGAATTCCCAGTTGCCCGGAAAAATCGTGCCCTTCAAGGTCACCGTATCGCCCACCTTGAAGCCATAGCGCTCAGCGAGCTTGCGGCCCACCACGGCGCCGCGCCGGTCGCGCTGAAAACTGCGCAGCGCGTCTTCGCTCAGCAGGTATTCCGGGTAGAGCTTGAAATAGGTTTCGGTATCCACCGCGAATTGCGGGAAGAAATTTTTGGCTTCTTTATAAATGCCACCGAACCAATTGGCATGGGTGGTGGCGCGCACGCCGTCGATCGCGGCGAGCTTGGGGCGATAGGTGAGCGGCAGCGGAAACACCAGCGAGATGGCATTGCGTGTCACCAATCGCGCGCTGGAGGCGTTTTCTGCGCCGGCATACCAGGCGCCCACCACCGTCTGCAATAGCCCGAACGCCAGCACCGCCACGAACAGCCCCGCCACGGTAAGCGCGGTGCGCAGCCGATGGCGCAGGGTGTTTTTGAGGATGAGGCGCAGAAGAACCATCACGGCGCCGGCGAATCGAGCGCTTCCCGCTCCAGCAGCGCGCCCTTTTCCAGATGCATGATGGCGCTGGCCTGCGCCGCGGCGCGGGCGTCGTGGGTCACCATGATGATGGTTTTATTGAGCTCGCGGTTTAATTGCTGGAGCATGGCGAGAATCTCGCTGGCGGAGTCGCGATCAAGGTCGCCGGTGGGTTCGTCGGCCACGATCAGCCGGGCATCGGTGACCAAGGCCCGCGCAATCGCCACCCGCTGCTGCTGGCCGCCGGAGAGCTCAGTGGGCTTGTGATCGAGCCGATCGGACAGCCCCACCATGTCGAGCGCCAAGCGCGCACGCGCCAATCGTTCGCGTCGCGATAAATCGGTGAGCAATAGCGGCAGCTCGACATTTTCCAGCGCCGAGAGCACCGGCATCAGGTTGTAAAACTGGAAGATGAAGCCAATGGTGCGCGCGCGCCAATCAGCCAGTGCACGCTCAGGCAGGGTGGCGATATTTTCGCCAGCGACAATCAATTCGCCCGTATCGGGCTGATCGATTCCTGCGATGAGATTCAGCAAGGTGCTCTTGCCTGAGCCTGATGGGCCCATCAGCGCGAGAAACTCGCCTTCTGCGATTTCAAAACTCAGATCGATCAGCACCGGCACGCGCTGCTGGCCGCGTGAATAGCTTTTGCTCACATGGCGAAGGCTGACGATGGCGCTCATGGGGCTTGTTTCTTGGCAAGCTGCACACGGCTGCCGTCGGCGAGGTTCGCGGGGGGATTCAACACCACGCGCTCGCCGGCTTTAAGCGAGACGACAATCGCATCGCTGATGGTGTGCTTCTGATCGACGCTCACCATCCGCGCCTCGGTGCCGGAGAGCGCGAACACGACGGGCTTGCCGCCTCGTTCGGTGAGCGCCTGAGCGGAAATTACGCTACTCGGTGTGCGCTCTTCGGCAGTGACTTCACGGGACAGAAATACCACCTTGGCCGCCATTTCCGGCAACACGCGCGGGTCGCGGTCGATGAAGGCGATTTTGGTGAGCACCGTGGCCTTGCTGCGATCGACGGTGGGCACCAGCCGGCTCACCCGGCCGCGAAAGCGCTCATTGGGCAAGGCATCGAGCTGGATTTCACACGGCTGGCCGGGCTTGATGTTGGCGAGACTGGATTCCGAGACATCGGCTTCGACCTCGAGGCTCGCCATATCAGCCATCGTGACCACCGCACCTTTGGATTCGGCGGCGGAAGAAAAGGGCGTGAGGATGTCGCCCACATTAGCGTTTTTGGTGAGCACCACGCCATCGAACGGGGCGCGGATGCGGGTCTGCTCCACGGCCACCTCAGCGGCGCGGGAGAGTGCCTCTGCCGCGCCCACCGCGGCGCGTGCGCTCTCCACCCCGGCGCGGGCTTTATTGAGCCTCGCGAGTGCGGTGTCGAGCGTGGCTTGGGAAATGAAATTTTGTCCGCGCAGTTCCTGGCTGCGCGACCAGGCGGCGCGGGCGTCGGTCAATTCGACTTCAGCTTGGCCCAGGGTGGCTTTTGCCACGCTGATATTCGATTTCGCTTGATCGGCTTGGGCGCGCACATCGCGATCATCGAGCTTGGCGATCACTTCATCGGTGCGCACCGCGCTGCCCTCTTGCACCCCCAGCCACTCCAGCCGGCCGGATGCTTTGGTGGAGACTGAAGCCTTGCGTTGCGCCACCACAAAGCCCGCGGCATTCAGCAGCGCGACATTTTGATAGGGGTACGCGGTGGCCACCAGCCCCACCTCGACAACCGGCTCGCGGCTGCCGCGGGCGAGTACTGCCAGCACCACGATGACGGCCACTGCCCCCGCCCAGAGCCATTTTTTCAAGCTGCGTTTGGGCGCTCGGGGGGAGGCTGCGCTTCGGTCGATCTTGAGCCGGGTGAGGTCAGGGG
>JBEAUN010000069.1:0-3039 GCA_041161415.1 Pseudomonadota bacterium
CCGTTTTTCTCCGCGACAGTCTCTTTCCTCCGCTTGGGCTAGTGTTTTTTCCCGCGATCCGCGCTCGGCTTTGCGTGCCCAGCGTGAGAATCTTGCCCGCAATCCGGCCTCCATCGGGGCCTTGCAGGCGGTGCGGCGCTTAGCGCAGGAGCTTATGGCCCGCAATACCCATAAAGTGCGCGAGATTGAAGAAAACATCGAAATGAAGGAGTGGCTCAGGCACTACAAGGCCGAGATGCAAAGCCGTTACGACATGATCGACCGGTTAGTCGGGCGTTCTCCTCAAGGCGATCCCTTCCCCCGCTTCGAGAACCCAGACCGTCGCGGCTAGGTCTTCAAAGGCACTTGGCGTGCTTGATTCGCCCGGTGCCTTGGCAAGCCCTTGCAGGTCGTTGCAAATTTCTCGACGGGGGTGCCCACAAGTCAAAAAGGCGCTGATATAATCCGCGCCTCGATGGGGCGGTAGCTCAGCTGGGAGAGCGTCGCGTTCGCAATGCGAAGGTCGGGAGTTCGATCCTCCTCCGCTCCACCATCATTTGAAAGGCCGGACTTGCTCCGGCCTTTTTTATTGCCTGCCACGATCCCGATTCCTGCGGGATTTTCTGAACGGTGCGCAGGTCGGTGCCCTGCCGAGGGCCGCCATTCGGGCCCGATTTTGCTACCCGATCCTCTCTTTTCTCAGTTCGTGCGCAGGTCGGCCTTCGCATGAATCGGGCGTTTTCCGAGGGCAGTGCGACCAGAGGTTTGATCTTCATTCTGCCGCCCGACAAGGATTCCAACTTCACCCCGCCAAGCCCGTGATCAATTTGCGTTGCGCGTCCCAGTCGTGTGGCAGCTCGCGCCGGATGAAGAACTCCAACGACAGCCCCGCTGGCGGCGCGCCACGGGCGATCGCTTCGGCAACGTCGGGCGCCAAGCGTGCGAGCTTGAGCGTTTTCTGCGTGCGTACTTTGTCGGTGCCTTCTGCGGCCGCGAGTTCTGCAACGCTTGTCACACGGCCCGTATCCAGCAGGCTTTGCCAGTAGAGCGCGCGGGCCAGTGCCTTGATCAGCGTGGGGTCGGATGCGTTGGCGTCGGATCGCAGGTTTGATGCGTTGTCTGAGGGCTGCACGATGATCTTGCCCGATTTGTGCCGCACGAATTTCATCGGGATAAAGGTGGTGATTCGCACACCTTCTGCGGTGCTGTCGCTGCGATGCGCGGCGCTGCCGGTTTTCTGAAGGCGGGTCATGCTGCCTCCATGGCGCGAAGTTCGGCGCCGATGCTCCCCGGGGCAAGCTCGCCTGCGAGTGCGGACCAGCCCATCGGATGCCATTCGATATCGACGCCATCTTCGCGTAGCGCCACGCGCTCGATGAGCAGCTTCACGATCCGGCGTTGTTCGGCGGGAAACAGCTCATACCAGAGAAGCCCCAAGTTCCGCATGGCGAGCACTACAGCGGGCTCGTCGACGCCTGCGGCTTGGCGGCGCACGAGATCCCACACCGCCTGCATCATCTCCGGCGCCCGAAGTGCGGCCAGCACTTGCTCGATCACGACGGCTTCAATCGCGCCGGCGGGAATCGTGCCGACCGGGTGGGGGTGTGCGCCGGATTTTTTGTGGGCGCTTGGCATGTAGTAGCGGTAAAGTCTGCCGCCCTTGCGCGTGAAAGTCGGGATCATGCGGTCGCCGTCAGGCGCAAAGAGCAGCCCCCGAAGCAGTACCGGAGATGAGCGCCGCGCTTTGGTGTCCGAGGCGCGTGTTACCTCATCCTCGGCGAGAATCGCTTGCACCGCGTCCCACAGATCATGATCGATGATGGGGTCGTGTTGGCCCGCATGGAGCTGACCTTTGTGGCGAATCTTGCCGATGTAGATTGGATTGCGAAATGCCTTGTAGAGATTCTGCTTGGTGATCGGGCGGCCTTCGCGCCGAGCGCCTTCTTTGGTTACCCAGGTTTTTGTCAGGACACCATCGCGTGCGAGCTCACGGCACAGTTCGGTGGTGGATCGCAGCTCGACGAAGCGGCGCCAGATCTGCCGCACACGCTGCGCTTCGTCTGGATTGATAACGAGGGCACGGTCGACAATGTCATACCCCATCGGCGGCACACCGCCCATCCACATGCCTTTGGCTTTGCTTGCCGAGATTTTGTCGCGGATGCGCTCGCCGGTAACTTCGCGTTCGAACTGGGCGAAAGACAGCAGCACATTGAGCATCAAGCGTCCCATCGACGTGGCTGAGTTGATCTGCTGCGTGACAGCGCTAAAGCTCACCCCGCGCTGATCGAACACGTCGACCATCCTGGCGAAGTCAGCGAGGTTGCGCGTCAGCCGATCGATTTTGTAGACCACCACGATATCGATGAGCCCGGCATCAATGTCAGCCAGCAAACGCTTCAAAGCCGGGCGATCCATATTGCCGCCGGAGTAGCCCCCGTCGTCGTAGTGATCGCCAACCGGAATCCAGCCTTCGGTGCGCTGGCTGGCGATGAAGGACTGGCCCGCCTCGCGCTGCGCATCAATCGAATTGAATGACTGATCCAAACGCTCATCGGTAGATACCCGGCAGTACACCGCGCAGCGCTTGCGGCTCACGGTGATGCTCATTTCGAGGCACCCGTCTGCTTGACGCCAAAGAAAGCCGGCCCCGACCAATTCACGCCGGTGATATGCCGCGCCACGGCGGAGAGGCTCTTGAAGACCTTGCCATTGAGCGCAAAGAACCCCTCGGGCGTGACGGTGACTCGATACTCGGCGGAGCCATATTCGCGCAGCAACACCGTGCCCGGCATCAGATGCACCTCGGGGCGGCGCTTGCCAAATGTCGATTGCGATTCGCCCAAGCGCAGCAACCTACGCTGGATGTCGGGATCAATCCCGCCGTGTGCTGTCTCCTGGATTTTGTGGGCGATGCGAGAGGCGAGGTAATCGCGGTTCCAGGTGCTCGGGCGTCGAGGGAAGTGGGTATCCCACAGCGCCCACAATTCCTTCATCGGCATCGTGGGCAGCGCGGCTAGCTGGGCGGCAACGGTGCTTTCATGCGACATCGTAATTTCC